>DASZZH010000034.1 GCA_035543335.1 Burkholderiales bacterium | reverse complement strand
GCCGCCGTCGGCGGTGATCATCAGCTTCGGTTTTGCGTCATCGATGCGTGCCGCCAGGCTCACCGCGGCAAAGCCGCCGAACACCACCGAATGAATCGCGCCGATGCGGGCACATGCCAGAATTGCGAACGCCGCTTCGGGAACCATAGGCATATAAATGATGACGCGGTCGCCTTTTTTGACGCCCAGCGACTGCATCATGCCTGCTGCGCGCTGCACTTCGGTGTGCAGTTCGCGGTAAGTGTAACTTTGCTCCTGGTTGACTTCAGTGGAAATCCAGATCAGCGCCTTCTGATCACCGCGCGTCTTGACATGACGGTCCACCGCGTTATGGCAAAGATTGGTTTCGCCCCCGACAAACCACTTGGCAAACGGCGGTTTGCTGTAATCCAGGACCTTATTGAACGGCTTGTGCCAATCAACCAGCTTCGCCTGCTCGCTCCAAAAGGCATCGGGTTGCTCTATGGAGCGGCGGTAAAACTCTTGGTAGCTTTGCGCCATTGGTCTCCCCTGCCTAGCTGATTTTAACCACCGTGCGTCCGCGTACCTGCCCTTTGAGAAAACCGTCGAACACCTGCAGCAATTCGTCGAGAGGAATGGTACGCGTCATGTCCTTTAAATGCGACGGGCGCATGTCAGTCGCAAGCCGCTTCCAGACTTCCAGCCGCTGCGGCATCGGCGTATAAGCAGAATCCACGCCGAGCAGGCTTACTCCGCGGAAAATGAAAGGCGCGACCGTGGTGTTGAGGCTGACGCTGGCGACCAAACCGATGCACGCGATCGTCCCGGCCTGCTTCATGGTGCTCGCCAGCCAAGCCAGCACGTCGCCGCCAAGGCTGTCCACCGCTCCTGCCCAAGTCGCTTTGTCCAAGGGCCGAATCTTTGACAAGTCAAGACTTGAGCGCAGCATCACTTCTTTTGCGCCCAGTTTTTTCAGGTAATCGGCCTCGGCCTCCTTCCCGGTCAACGCCACCACGTGGTAACCAAGCTTGGCAAGTAAATCAATCGCGATCGAGCCGACACCGCCGGTGGCGCCGGTGACGATCACCGGGCCGTTGGCGGGTTTGAGGCCTTCGTGCTCCATGCGCAGCACCGCAAGACCCGCCGTATAGCCGGCCGTCCCCAGCGCCATGGCATCAAAAAGGTTCAGACCTTTGGGCAGCGGCACCACCCAATCCGCCGGCACGCGCACGTATTCGGCATAGCCGCCGTCGTGAGAAACGCCCAGATCGAAGCTGGTCACGAGAATTTCATCGCCCACTTTGAATCGCGAATCGCTGCAGGAAACCACCGTACCGGAAACGTCGATGCCGCCGACGCAGGGAAAACGGCGAATCACCTTGCCCGCGCCGGTCGCCGCCAGCGCATCCTTGTAATTGACGCTGGAATAAGCGGCTTTCAGCACCACTTCCCCTTTATCCAGCTCATCCAGAGTCATTTCCACCACGCGGCTTTGGGTTTTGCCGGCTTCATTGAAAATCCGGTAAGCCTTGAATTTCTGCATGGACAATTTTTTAATCAGGCTCTAGTAGAAAAATTTACGACAGGTGAGTCTGCGAAAGGTAGCTGCGCGACTGCATTTCGATCAGCCGGCTTGCCGTGCGTTGAAATTCCCCCGCCGCCTCTCAAGCGGCTCATATATGCAAGGTGCGCTTGTCTACGCCCAGAGCTGCTTCGTGAAACGCCTCGGAAAGCGATGGATGGGCGTGCACGATGCGCGCGATGTCCTCCGCACTCGCGGCAAATTCCATCGCCACCACCGCTTCGGCAATCATTTCCGAAGCGTATGGGCCGATGATATGCACGCCGAGAATGCGGTCGGTTCTGGCATCGGCGAGGATTTTTACAAAACCGGCGGTTTCGCCGAGGCTCCTGGCGCGGCCATTGGCCATGAACGGAAACTGCCCGGTGCGGTATTGCGCTCCGGCTTTTTTCAATTCCTGTTCAGTTTTGCCCACCCAGGCGATTTCAGGCGAAGTATAGATAACCCAAGGAATAGTGTCAGGATTGATGTGTCCCGCCTGCCCCGCAATGGTTTCCGCCACCATCACACCTTCTTCGGAAGCCTTGTGCGCCAGCATTGGACCGCGCACCACGTCGCCAATCGCAAACAGATTGGGCAAATTGGTGCGGCAATGCGCATCGACCTCGATGAAGCCGCCGCCATCAAGCTTCAATCCCACTTTCTCCGCGCCCAAGCCGGACGTATTGGGCATGCGGCCAATGGCGACAATCAGCTTGTCGCATTCCAGCGTTTGACTGGCGCCTTGGGCATCCCGGTATTCCACCGTGACTTGTTTTTTTCCGGTTTTAACCGAAGTAATTTTGACCCCGGTGCGGATATCCAGTCCCTGCTCCCGGGTAAAAATCTTTTGTGCTTCTTTCGCGACCTGCTCATCCGCCGCCGGCAGAAATCCCGGCAGCGCCTCGAGAATGGTTACTTCCGAGCCCAGACGCCGCCACACGCTGCCCATCTCCAACCCGATCACGCCCGCACCGACCAAGCCCAGGCGTTTCGGCGCCTCATTAAATGCAAGCGCGCCGGCATTGTCCACAATCAAATTGTTGTCCACCTCCGCGCCGGGGAGCGGGCGCGGCACCGAGCCGGTGGCGATAATGACATGCTTGGCTTCTATTGTTTCCGTCTTGCCATTATCCGCAATTTCTATCCGATAAATCGCGCCGGCGGAAACCAGGCGGCCTTTGCCGTGCATGGCCGCGACCTTGTTTTTCTTGAACAGCAAGGCAATGCCGCCGGTGAAGTTCTCGACGATCTTGTTCTTGCGCGCCAGCATCGCCGCTACGTCCAGGCTCACGTTCTGCGCTTGGATGCCGTGCTCGGCAAACTTGTGCTTCACGCGTTGGTAATTCTCCGAGGATTCGAGCAGTGCTTTGGAGGGGATGCAACCGACGTTCAGGCAAGTGCCGCCAAGGCTGGGTTTGCCCTTGTCGTTTTTCCACTCGTCGACACAGACAGTGTTAAGACCCAGTTGCCCGCAGCGGATCGCCGCCACATAACCGCCAGGACCGGCGCCGATGACGGCCACATCAAACGTCTTCGCCATGATTTACCTTTAATAATTGCACCGCGGAGGTCGCCGAGGAAAACCAAATCAATTATTGGTTCTTGTCTTCCTCCGCGTCCTTTGCGTCCTCAGCGGTTCAAGATTTTCAGAGTTCCAACAGCAACCGCGCCGGGTCTTCCAGCGCTTCCTTGATCGCCACCAGCGATAGCACCGCTTCGCGCCCGTCGATAATCCGATGGTCATAGGAAAGCGCAAGATAATTCATCGGGCGCACCACGATCTGGCCGTTTTCCACCACCGGGCGCTCTTTTGTGGCATGGATGCCGAGGATCGCGCTTTGCGGCGGATTGATAATGGGCGTGGACAGCATCGAGCCGAACACCCCGCCGTTGGAAATCGAAAAGGTGCCGCCGGTCAGCTCTTCGAGGCTCAATTTGCCGTCCTGCGCGCGCTTGTCGAACTCGGCGATCTGCTTCTCGACGTCCGCAAACGACAACTGGTCGGCGTCGCGGATGATGGGCACCACCAGCCCGCGCGGAGAACCCACCGCGATGCCGATATCGAAATAACCATGATAGATAATGTCATTGCCGTCCACCGATGCATTGACGATCGGGAACTTTTTGAGCGCGGAGACGGCCGCCTTGACAAAAAATGACATGAAACCCAGTTTCACGCCATGCTCCTTCTCGAATTTTTCCTTGTAGTGGTTGCGCAGTTCCATCACCGGCTGCATGTTGACTTCGTTAAACGTAGTGAGAATCGCGGCCGTCTGCTGCGATTGCACCAGGCGCTCGGCAATGCGGGCACGCAGCCGCGACATCGGTACCCGCTGTTCCGGGCGGCTGCCGGCCGCCGCGGGTTCACGGGCTTTGGGCTGCGCGACACCTTCCTGATGCGCCAGCACATCACCTTTGGTGACGCGCCCGCCGCGGCCCGTGCCGCTGATTTCTGCGGGATCGAGCTTGTTTTCAGCAACCATTTTCCTGGCGGCCGGCAGCAAAACCGGTTGTTCCGCTTTGGCCGGCGCGGTTTTGGCCAGCGCCGATGCCGCTGAAGCGGAAGCGGCTGTCGGTTTGGCATCGGTATCAATGGTGGCGATGATTTCATTGCTGACCACGGTGGCGCCGTCGTTCTTGATGATTTTCGCCAGCACCCCCGAGCTTGGCGCGGGAAGTTCCAGCACCACCTTGTCGGTCTCAATGTCTATCAGATTTTCGTCGCGCTTGACCGCCTCACCTTGCTTCTTGTGCCACGCGAGCAGCGTCGCTTCGGCGACCGATTCCGATAGTTGCGGTACTTTGACTTCAATCAGCATGCTTTTTCCGTTAGTAATTTACCCGCCGCGCTGCGGTTTGCGTTGAATATTCTGCCACTCGGCGCCCTTCGCCGGAACGACAAAGTTATCCGTGATTTCCCCGAAAGCGGCATCAACGACCTCTTTCTGCTGTTGGTTGTGAAGCGAGAGGTATCCCACCGCGGGCGACGCCGATGAGGGCCGCAGGGCGTAGCTCAAGACCTGGTCGGCGCGCATATGCCGCAGGAGGTAGTGCTGGATGCGGTGCCACGCGCCCTGGTTGCCCGGTTCTTCCTGGCACCACAGGACCTCCTTCGCGTTGCCGTAGAGGTCGATCTGCTCCTGGAAATCGTCGTGAGGGAAAGGATAGAGCTGGGCGATGCGCACAATGGCGACATCCTTGATGCCGCGTTCCCGGCGCGCCGCGCGCAGATCGTAAAACACCTTGCCGCTGCAGAAGATCACGCGCTTGACGTTTTCCGGCTTGATGTCGGCGTCCCATTCGGCGTTAACGGGCTTGAACTTGCTTTCTGCAAACTCTTTCAGCGGTGACACCGACTCCTTATGGCGCAGCAGGCTCTTCGGTGTCATGATGACAAGCGGCTTGCGGTAAGGACGGATCATCTGCCGGCGCAGCAGGAAGAACATCTGCACCGGTGTCGCCGGCACGCAAACCTGAATATTGTAGTCGGCGCACAGTTGCAGGTAACGCTCCAGGCGCGCGGAGGAGTGTTCGGGTCCCTGGCCATCGTAGCCGTGGGGCAGCATCATGACCAGCCCGCTGATGCGGCCCCATTTGACTTCGCCGGCCGCGATGAACTGATCGATCACCACCTGGGCACCGTTGGCGAAATCGCCGAACTGCGCCTCCCACACCACCAATTCGTTCGGCTCCGAGGTTGAGTACCCGTACTCGAAACCGAGAACCGCTTCTTCCGACAGCACCGAGTCGATGACAAGGAAATCGCCCTGGTTGGGCGCTATGTGTTGCAGCGGGATGTAACTTCCCGAGTCCCATCTCTCCCGGTTCTGGTCGTGCAGCACCGCGTGGCGGTGGAAAAAAGTGCCGCGCCCGGAGTCCTGCCCCGAGATGCGCACCGCGAAGCCGTCCTTGAGCAGCGAGGCGTAGGCGAGGTTCTCCGCCATGCCCCAGTCAACCGGCAGCTTGCCCTGCCCCATCAGACGGCGGTCGGCGATAATCTTTTCGACCCGGGGATGGAGCTTGAAGTTCGGCGGTATGGTGGTCAGCTTTTCAGCCAGCATCCGCAGATCGGCGAGCGGCAGCGTCGTGTCGTCGTTCTCGTTCCACTTGGTGTTCTTGTAGGACGCCCAGTTCACCGCGAACGGCGGCTTGTAGTTTGAAAGAATGGTTTTGTTGGTGTGGGTGCCCGCATCCATTGCACTGCGGTAGGAATTAATCATTTCCTCGGCCTCGCCCGGCTTGAGGACTCCTTCTGCAACCAGTTTGTCTGCATAGAGCTTGCAGGTCCCGGGATGCTTGTTAATGATTTTGTACATCAGCGGCTGCGTAACCATCGGCTCGTCCTGTTCGTTATGGCCGAGCTTGCGGAAGCAGACCAGGTCCACGACCGCGTCCTTCTGGAATTTCATGCGGTAGTCGAGCGCGATCTCGATTGCCATCACCGCCGCCTCCGGGTCGTCGCCGTTGACGTGGAAGATGGGCGCCTCGACCATCTTCACCACGTCGGTGCAGTAGATCGTCGAGCGGCTGTCGCGGGGATCCGAAGTGGTGAAGCCGATCTGGTTGTTGACCATGATGTGCACCGTGCCGCCGGTGCCGTAGCCTCGCGTCTGCGAGAGGTTGAGCGTCTCCATGACCACGCCCTGCCCGGCAAACGCGGCATCACCGTGGATTAGCACCGGCAGCACCTGCTTGCCTTCGCGGTCTTTCCTGCGGTGCTGGCGCGCGCGCACCGAGCCTTCCACCACCGGGTTGACAATCTCCAGGTGCGACGGATTGAACGCCAGCGTCAGGTGCATCGGCCCGCCCGGTGTCATGACATCGGAAGAAAAGCCCTGGTGGTACTTCACGTCGCCGGAAGGCAGGTCTTCCGCGTGCTTGCCCTCGAACTCGGAAAACAGGTCCTTCGGCATCTTGCCGATGATGTTGACCAACACGTTGAGCCGCCCGCGATGGGCCATGCCGATCACCAGTTCCTGCACGCCGGCCCCGCCCGCGCGCTGCAGCAGGTTGTCAAGCATCGGGATCAGCGTGTCGCCGCCTTCCAGCGAAAACCGCTTCTGCCCGACGTAACGGGTGTGCAGATATTTTTCCAGGCCCTCGGCCGCGATGAGCCGCTCCAGGATGTGGCGCTTGTAATCGGGAGAATAATTCGGCTGCGAGCGGACCGACTCGAAGCGGTGCTGGATCCAGCGCTTCTGCGCAGTATCGGCGATGTACATGTACTCAACGCCGATATTGCCGCAATAGGTCTGCTTGACAGAGTGCAGGATCTCCCGCAGGGTCGCCGTCTCGGGGCCGACCAGCGAACCGGTGTTGAACACGGTGTTCATGTCCGCTTCGGCGAGTCCGTAATGCGCCGGGTCGAGTTCCGGGATGTGCGGCCGCTCATGACGCTTCAGCGGATCGAGAGTGGCGTGGCGCACGCCAAGGAAGCGGTGGGCGTTGATCAGCTGCAGGACTGAAACCTGTTTCTTCTCCGCCGCCGCGATGGTGGGAGTCGGCGCCGCCACAGCCTGGACATTGCCGCGGCGCTTCGCCAGCTCGACAAAGGTCTGCCGGATCAGGCTGTGCGAAACCTCGTTGGCCGTACCCTTGATCTGGTCAAAGTACTCGCGCCAGGCGCCGCTCACCAAATTTGGATCGCGCAAATAAGATTCGTACAATTCCTCGATGAACGGCGCATTCGCTCCGTACAGGTAGGAATTGCCCAGCATTTTTTGCCACATGATTATCTCCTTTACTTGCGCTTGGTGATCGGCACCACGTCGCGCTTCATCGCGCCGTTATAGAGTTGCCGCGGCCGGGCGATCTTGTATTCGGTGTCCGAGACCATTTCGTTCCATTGCGCAATCCAGCCCACGGTGCGCGCCATGGCGAAAATCGCGGTGAACATGCTCACCGGAATCCCCAGCGCGCGCTGCACGATGCCGGAATAGAAATCGACGTTGGGGTAGAGTTTCCTGGAAACAAAATAATCGTCTTCCAGCGCGATCTTCTCGAGCTCGACGGCAAGCTTGAACAGACGATCGTTTTGCAGCCCCAGCTCGTTCAGCACCTCGTGGCAGGTTTCGCGCATGAGTTTGGCCCGCGGGTCATAGTTCTTGTACACGCGGTGGCCGAAGCCCATCAGCCTGAAAGGGTCGTTCTTGTCCTTGGCGCGCTTGATGTATTCGCCGATGCGGGAAACGTCGCCGATTTGCTCCAGCATGTTGAGACAGGCCTCGTTGGCGCCGCCGTGCGCCGGCCCCCACAGGCAGGCGATGCCGGCGGAAATGCAGGCGAACGGGTTGGCGCCGCTCGAGCCCGACAGGCGCACGGTAGAGGTAGACGCGTTTTGTTCGTGATCGGCATGCAGAATCAAGATGCGGTCGAGCGCGCGCACCAGCACCGGATTGACCTTGTAGTCCCCCGCCGGCGTGGAAAACATCATGTGGAAAAAATTCTCCACATAATTCAGCGCATTACGCGGATACATGAACGGCTGGCCGATGTTGTACTTGTAGCACATGGCGACAATGGTTGGCACTTTGGCGATCAACCGGTAGGCCGAGACTTCACGATGCTGTGCATCGCTGATATCCATGGCGTCGTGATAGAAAGCGGACAGCGCACCCACCACGCCCACCATCACCGCCATCGGATGCGCGTCACGGCGGAAGCCGCTGTAGAAGCGCGCCAGCTGCTCATGCACCATGGTGTGGTCTTTGATGGTGTTGTCAAAACTTTCCTTTTGCGCCTTGTTTGGAAGTTCCCCGTTCAGCAGCAGATAGCAAACCTCGAGAAAATCGCAATGCTGCGCGAGCTGCTCTATCGGGTAGCCGCGATAGAGCAGTATGCCCTTGTCGCCGTCAATATAAGTGATGGTTGAGGTGCAGCTCGCGGTCGAAAGAAATCCGGGATCGTAAGTAAACATGCCGCTCTTGGCGTGCAGCGTGCGGATATCGATCACCTCCGGGCCGATGGCTCCCGAAAGAATCGGGAATTCGATCGACTCCCTGCTGCCGTCGCTGAATGAAAGAACCGCTTTACGCTGCTTATCCATGATTATTTCCTTGGATTATTCATGATTGTTATCTTGCCCTGCGCGAGTCCAAACCATTGCCTCAGCTGCCACGCACCAGCCGCAACACCGTGTTGATACCGGAATCCGCCGGCTCGGCCCGGGCCATGATCAGATCCAGAAGCTCCTGATCCGGATAATCGAGAAGCTGTTCAAACGCCCGGATCTGGGGCTTGCTCAAGCCTGCATAATGCGTGTCCAGAAAACGGCTCAATAGCAAGTCCAGCTCCAGCAGGCCGCGCCGGCACTGCCACCGTAAACGCATTAAATCTTCACCTTTCATACGCTGCGCTTGACCATAAGCTCCTTGATTTTACCTATAGCGCGCGTCGGATTTAGCCCTTTCGGGCAAACGTCCACGCAATTCATGATGGTATGGCAGCGGAACAGCCGGTACGGGTCTTCCAAATCATCCAGCCGCTCGTTGGTCGCCCGGTCGCGGGAATCCACGATGAAACGGTAGGCCATCAGCAAGCCCGCCGGGCCGACAAACTTGTCCTGGTTCCACCAGAACGAGGGGCAGGCAGTCGTGCAACACGCGCACAGGATGCACTCATAGAGCCCGTTCAGCTTCTCGCGGTCCGCGGGTGACTGCAGCCGCTCCTTCTCGGGCGGCGGATCGTTGTTGACGACATAGGGCTTGATCGAGTTGTACTGCTTGAAGAACTGCGACATGTCCACAATCAGGTCGCGAATCACCGGTAAGCCAGGGAGCGGGCACAAGACCACCGGTTCCTTTAACTCGGCAAGCCGGGTGACACAGGCCAGGCCGTTCTTGCCGTTGATGTTCATCGCATCCGAGCCGCACACCCCTTCACGGCAGGAGCGGCGCAAGGAAAGCGAATCGTCCACCGCCTTGATTCGCTCCAGCGCGTCGAGCAGCATGCGGTCGTCGGGCTCGAGCTGGATGTCGTAATCCCGCATGTAGGGCTTGGCGTCCTGGTCCGGGTCATAGCGGAAAATGCTGAATCGCATGTCTGCTCCTAATAGACGCGGGCTTTGGGTTTAAACGTCTCGACGGTCAATGGTTTCAAATGCACCGGTTTGTAGACCAGACGCTGGCCGTCTTTATAGTAAAGGGTATGCTTGAGCCAGTTGATGTCGTCGCGCTTGTGAAAATCAACGCGGTCGTGCGCGCCGCGCGACTCGTTGCGCGCCTCGGCGGAAATCACGCTGGCCTGCGCTACTTCGATCAGATTATCAAGCTCCAGTGCTTCCACGCGCGCGGTATTGAACACCTTGCTCTTGTCCTTGATTTCTGTGTGCTTCACGCGCTCAACGATTTCCCTGATTTTTTTCACGCCTTCCCTCAGCAAGTCAGGAAAGCGGAACACGCCGCAATGCGCCTGCATGGTCTTGCGCATTTCCGCCGCCACGGTATAAACATTCTCGCCGTTTTGCTGGCTTTCCAGCCGCGTCAGCCGCGCCTGAGTAAGATCGCCAGCGTCCTTGGGCAGGTTCTTGTGGCTCGGGTTTTCCTCGAGAAACTTGAGCATGTGGTCGCCTGCCGCCTTGCCGAACACCAAAAGATCGGTGAGCGAATTGGTGCCGAGGCGGTTTGCACCGTGAATCGAGGCGCAGGCGCACTCGCCCGCCGCATAGAAGCCCGGCACCGGCTGTTCCATGTCGTCGCCTTTGGGCACGATCACCTGGCCGTGATAATTGGTCGGGATGCCGCCCATCTGATAATGGCAGGTCGGCACCACCGGGATCGGATCTTTCACCGGGTCGACGTTGGCGAATTTCCTGGCGATTTCACGAATGCCGGGCAATCGCTTTTCGATCACTTCCGGACCGAGATGATCGAGCTTGAGGAAAATGTAATCGGCATTTTTGCCGCAACCGCGGCCTTCCTTGATTTCGGTCGCCATGGCCCGCGACACTACGTCGCGCGAAGCCAAATCCTTCATGGTGGGGGCATAGCGCTCCATGAAGCGCTCGCCGTTCTTGTTAAGCAGATAACCGCCCTCGCCGCGCACGCCTTCGGTAATCAGCACACCGGCACCGGCGATGCCGGTCGGGTGGAACTGCCAGAACTCCATGTCTTCCAGCGGAATACCGGCACGTGCCGCCATGCCCAGGCCGTCGCCGGTATTGATGAAAGCGTTGGTGCTCGCCGCATAAATGCGTCCCGCCCCGCCAGTAGCAAACAAGGTCGCACGCGCTTGCAGAATCATCACTTCGCCGGTTTCCATTTCCAGTGTGGTGACGCCGAGCACATGGCCGCTCGGGTCACGAATCAGATCGAGTGCCATCCACTCCACGAAAAACTGGGTACGGGCCCGCACGTTGCGCTGATACAGGGTGTGGAGCATGGCATGCCCGGTACGATCCGCCGCACAGCAGCTTCTCTGCACCGGCCGCTCGCCGAAATTCCGCGAGTGCCCGCCAAATGGGCGCTGATAAATAGTGCCGTCCTCGTTGCGGTCAAACGGCATGCCAAAGTGCTCAAGTTCATACACCACCTGCGGCGCCATGCGGCACATAAACTCAATCGCGTCCTGGTCGCCGAGGTAATCGGAGCCCTTTACCGTGTCATACATGTGCCACAGCCAATTGTCTTCGCCCATGTTGCCGAGTGACGCCCCGATACCGCCTTGCGCCGCGACAGTGTGAGAGCGAGTGGGAAACACTTTCGACAGCACCGCGCATTTCAACCCGGCATCAGAAAGCTGCAACGCAGCGCGCAAGCCGGAGCCGCCGCCGCCAACGATCACCGCATCAAATGTTCTTTTCGCCAACGCCATTTACACGCTCCAAAGAATCTGGATTGACCACGCTGCATAGCCGATCAGTGCAAGAATTACCGGCGCCTGGAGCAACAAGCGCACGCCGGTTGGCTGGATGTAATCCATGAGAACGTCGTGTACGCCGATCCATGCGTGGATAAACATGCTCAACAAAAAAAGCAGGCTTGCCAGACGCATCCACTGGTCACTGAACAGCGCTTTCCATTCGGCATATTGCAGCGACGGCTGGACCAGCAGCACACAAAGCACAATCAACGTGTAGACGACCATCACCACCGCGCTCACACGCTGCACCAGCCAGTCACGCAGGCCGTGATGGGCGCCGAGGACGATGCGCTTCACCATAGCCTCGTCCCTATTAGCAGCGTTAGCACGATGCTCACAACCAATACCGCTACGCTGGTCGCCCGCGCCTGGGAAAGCTCGGTGCCCCAATGTACATCCAGCGTCAGATAGCGAATGCCGGCAAGGAAGTGGTGCAGAAACGCCCACAGCAAGCCGAACAGGATTAATTTCACCAGCGGGTTGGCCAGCGAGGACTTGAAGCCGGCAAAACTTTCCGGCGAAACAACGCTCAATTGCAGCAGCCAAAGTAAAAAAGGAATGAACAGAAACAGTGCCACGCCGCTGATACGGTGCAGGATGGAAACCCACCCCGGAAGCGGCAGCCGTATTTTCAGCAAATCGAGATATTTAGGTCGTTTTTTGCTCATTAGTTTTCAATTATATTACATGGACTTATACTATTTTATTCATGTAATAGTGTTCTTTGGCGTTGCACAGGCTTTTGCGCCACTCTACCGGTTTATCCCCATAGGTGTAAGCTACGCGCTCGATGGAAAGCAGCGGCGCACCCTCGGCCAGCTTTAATAATTTGGCGGCCTCGCTGCTGGCAGCCACCGCCTTGAGTTGCTCGACCACTTGGGTAATGCGAATGCCGAAGGCAGACTCGAACATACTGTACATCTTGCACCGGTGCTGGTTGATGACTTCGTCGTTAAGACCCTTAAACAACGCGGCGGGTACGCGGATTTCTTCCAGCAGCACCGGCTTTGCCGATTCCTTGAGCAAACGGCGGATCACTACCAGCGAGGCGCCGCTGTGGATTTCCAGGAGTTTTGCCGTGGCGCTATCAGCCTTGCCGCGCCGGCATTCCAGAAGCTCCCCTTCCGGATAAATCGCCCCGCCTTTGTCCGAGGTAATGCGCACGAAATGAAACTGGCGCCGCTCCTCAGTGTGTGAGGCAACAAAAGTGCCCTTGCCCTGGTGGCGGATCAGAAGGTTTTCATCGGCGAGTTCGGAAATCGCCTTGCGCACGGTGCCCTGGCTTACGTTATAGCGTGAGGCCAGCTCGGTTTCGCTGGGAATCGCTTCCCCCGGACGCCACTCCCCGGAAATCAGCCTTTGGGTGATCAGGATCTTGATCTGCTGGTAGAGAGGGCGAAAAGCCGGGGATGGATTGGCGTGGTTCATTGGCCTCAATTTCTAACACAAAATCGGCGTCCCGTCCATGATGTTATATATCTTTTATAAGATATAATAATTGATTGACAGGGACAGGGGTTATTTCATACCATGCCAAGAATTTATGCGGCCTTTTTCTAGCCTGCTTCACCACGGAAAACACCCTGAATTTATCCTCATATTAAACTTGAATAAAAATTCTTAATGATATGATTCATATAATTTAAATGGAAAAACCAGTTCGTGTTGCGGTTAGCGGTGCCGCTGGCCAAATTGGCTATGGCCTTCTTTTCAGAATCGCCAGTGGCGAAATGTTGGGCAAGGATCAGCCGGTGATCCTGCAGTTGCTCGAGATTCCCGATGATAAAGCTCAGGCGGCGCTCAAAGGCGTGATGATGGAACTCGAGGACTGCGCTTTTCCCCTGCTTGCCGGTATGACTGCCGCTCCCGATCCAAAAGCTGCATTCAAGGATGCCGATGCGGCGCTTCTGGTCGGCGCCCGTCCCCGCAGTAAGGGCATGGAAAGAAAAGATTTGCTCGAAGCGAATGGCGCGATTTTCACCGTGCAGGGGCGCGCGCTCAATGAGGTGGCAAGCCGCAACGTGAAAGTGTTGGTGGTGGGTAACCCCGCCAATACCAACGCCTATATCGCCATGAACAGCGCGCCCAGTCTTCCACGCGAATCCTTCACCGCCATGCTGCGGCTCGACCATAATCGCGCGCTGTCGCAACTCGCCGTTAAAACCGGCAAGCCGGTGGATTCGATAGAAAAACTGGTCGTCTGGGGCAATCATTCACCCACCATGTATCCGGATTATCGCTTCGCCACCATTGATGGCCGGAGCGTGAAAGCCATGATCAACGACGATAAATGGAACCGCGAGATTTTCATCCCCACTGTAGGCAAGCGCGGTGCGGCGGTTATCGAAGCGCGCGGCCTTTCATCCGCGGCTTCCGCCGCTAACGCCGCGATTGACCACATGCGCGACTGGACGCAGGGCACCAATGGCAAATGGGTGACCATGGGTATTGCTTCCGACGGCAGCTACGGTATTCCCGAAGGCATTATTTATGGCTTCCCGGTAACCTGTTCCGGCGGTAAATATCAAATCATCAAAGGCCTGGAAATCGACGGCTTCTCGCGAGAAAAAATGGGCGCGACGCTTAAAGAACTCCAGGAAGAGCGCGACGGCGTGAAGCACCTGCTCGGTTGATCAGACGCACATTTCTAACCAAGGAACTCCCATGAGCCCTGTCTCGCCAAGCGCACGCTTCCGCGCCGCCGTCGTTCAGGAAAAACCGCTGCAGGTAGCGGGCTGCATCAATGCTTATTGTGCGCGTATGGCGGAGCGAGTCGGCTTCAAGGCAATTTATCTTTCCGGCGGCGGCGTTGCGGCGGGCTCGCTCGGTCTTCCCGATCTGGGCATCGGCACACTCGATGATGTGCTCACCGATGCGCGGCGCATTACCGATGTCACCAGCTTGCCACTCCTGGTTGACGCGGACACCGGTTTCGGCAGCGCTTTCAACATCGCGCGAACGGTGAAATCGCTGATCAAATTCGGCGCGGCGGCGATGCACATCGAAGACCAGGTTCAAGCCAAGCGCTGCGGCCATCGTCCCGGCAAGGCCATCGTCTCCAAGGAAGAAATGGTGGACCGCATCAAAGCCGCGGTGGATGCCAAAACCGATGCCGATTTCGTGGTAATAGCGCGCACCGATGCGCTGGCGGTGGAAGGCCTGCAAGCCGCAATCGACCGTGCCTGCGCCTGCGCCGAAGCCGGCGCGGACATGATTTTCCCCGAGGGGATGACCGCGCTTGACATGTATAAACAGTTCGCCGACGCAGTCAGGGTGCCGGTGCTCGCCAACATCACCGAGTTCGGCGCCACACCCTTGTTTACACTTGACGAGTTGCGTTCCGCCAATGTCAGTCTCGCGCTCTACCCTCTTTCCGCCTTCCGCGCCATGAATGCGGCGGCGCTCAAGGTTTATCAAGTACTGCGGAAGGAAGGTACGCAAAAGAATGTGGTCAACCTGATGCAAACCCGCGCCGACTTGTACGAATACCTTGATTATCACGCCTACGAAAAGAAACTGGATGAACTGTTTGCGCAGGAGAAATCATGAGCGCGCAGCCAGTGCCTGAAGTGAAGAAAAAGAAGTCGGTTGCGCTGTCCGGCGTCACCGCCGGCAACACGGCTCTCTGCACTGTCGGTGTCACCGGCAACGATTTGCATTATCGCGGCTACGACATTCTGGATTTCGCGGATGTGGCGGCCTTCGAGGAAATCGCTTATTTGCTGGTGCACGAAAAACTGCCGACGCAGACCGAGCTTGACGCCTACAAAAAAAAGCTGAAGAGCTTGCGCCAGATTCCGGATAATGTGAAAAAAGCGCTGGAATGCGTGCCAGCATCCGCTCATCCGATGGATGTGCTGCGTACGGGCTGTTCGATGTTGGGCACCATCTTTCCTGAACCAGACGATCACAACCCCGCCGGTGCGTGCGATATCGCCGACCGGCTGATGGCTTCATTCGGCTCGATGCTGCTCTACTGGTATCACTACACGGCATCGGGCAAACGCATCGAGGCGGTAAGTAATGATGATTCCATCGCCGGGCATTTCCTGCATCTGCTTCACGGCAAAAAACCTTCCGCGCTGCATGAGCGCGCAATGCAGACTTCGCTGATTCTTTACGCCGAACATGAATTCAATGCTTCCACCTTCGCCGCCCGGGTAATCGCCAGCACGGGTTCCGATGTCTACTCGGCGATTACCGGCGCGATTGGCGCGCTGCGCGGCCCCAAGCACGGCGGCGCCAACGAAGTCGCGTTCGAAGTGCAAGGCCGCTACAAAACCTCCGACGAAGCGGAAGCCGGCATCAAGCGCCGTATCGCCAACAAGGAAATTATCACCGGCTTTGGCCACCCGGTTTACACCACCGGCGATCCGCGCAACCAGGTGATCAAGGAAGTCGCGCGCCGGCTTTCCACGGACGCGGACAGCGTGCGGCTCTTCCAAATCGCTGAGCGCATCGAGACCGTGATGTGGAATGAGAAAAAAATGTTCCCCAATCTCGACTGGTTCTCCGCGGTCTCCTACCACATGATGGGCGTGCCTACCGTGATGTTCACGCCGCTGTTCGTGATTTCGCGCACCAGCGGCTGGTCGGCGCACATCATCGAGCAACGCGTGGACGACAAGATCATCCGCCCGAGCGCGAACTACATTGGGCCGGAGAATCGGAAGTACGTGCCGATTGAGAAAAGAAAGTGAACAGGAACAACTGAATGTCCAGCCACATCTCCAACATCCGCCCCAAGCCCGACAAAGTCCTGGTCGATATCGCAGACTACGCCAGCAAATACGAGATCAAAAGCAAGGAAGCCTACGATACCGCGCGCAACTGCCTGATGGACACGCTGGGTTGCGGGCTGGAAGCGCTCGCCTACCCTGCCTGCGCCAAGCTCATGGGCCCCATTGTTCCCGGCACCATCGTGCCCAACGGCGCCAAAGTTCCGGGCACGCAATACCAGCTCGACCCGGTGATGGCGGCGTTCAACATTGGCTGCATGATCCGCTGGCTTGATTTCAACGACACCTGGCTTGCTGCCGAATGGGGGCATCCTTCCGACAACCTGGGGGGGATTCTCGCTACCGCCGACTGGATTTCGCGCAACAACGTGGCGCAAGGAAAAAAACCGCAAGTAATGCGCGATGTGCTTACCGCCATGATTAAGGCGCATGAAATCCAGGGGGTGCTGGCACTGGAAAACAGTTTTAATCGTGTCGGCCTGGATCATGTGCTGTTGGTTAAGGTTGCTTCGACGGCCGTGGTGATGAAAATACTGGGTGGCAGCCGCGATGAAATCATCGACGCGGTATCGCAAGCCTGGGTGGATGGACAATCGCTTCGCACTTACCGCCACGTGCCGAACACCGGCTCACGCAAATCCTGGGCGGCGGGCGACGCCACCAGCCGCGCGGTGCGCCTGGCGCTGATGACGCTCAAGGGCGAAATGGGTTATCCGTCGGCGCTGACCGCCAAGACCTGGGGCTTCTACGA
This sequence comes from Burkholderiales bacterium, assembly GCA_035543335.1. NCBI lineage: Bacteria > Pseudomonadati > Pseudomonadota > Betaproteobacteria > Burkholderiales > Burkholderiales bacterium. Next base: position 37,011 of record DASZZH010000034.1, on the reverse strand, counting down.
CGTGCTGTTCAAGGGCAAGGAATTCAAGTTCCAGCGTCCCTACGGTTTCTACGTTATGGAAAACGTGTTGTTCAAGGTTTCCTTTCCCGCCGAATTCCACGCGCAAACGGCAGTAGAATGTGCATTGCAGCTGCATCCCCAAGTCAAAAACCGTTTGGACGATATCAAGAAAGTGACGATTACCACCCACGAATCGGCCATCCGCATCATCGACAAGAAAGGGCCGCTGCACAACCCCGCCGACCGCGACCACTGCATTCAATACATGACGGCGATTGGTCTCATTTTCGGCAATCTTACCGCGCAGCATTACGAAGACCAGGTCGCCAAAGACCCGCGTATTGATGCGTTGCGCGACAAAATGGAATGCGTGGAAAGTAAACAATACAGCAAGGATTATCTGGACCCGAACAAGCGCTCGATTGCCAACGCGGTGCAAATATTCTTCAAGGACGGCGGCAAGACCGAGAAAGTGGAAGTAGAATACCCGATTGGGCACCGCCGCCGCCGCACCGAGGGCATTCCGCTGCTGGTTGAGAAGTTCAAGACCCACCTGGCGCGCCGCTTCCCCGCCAAGCGGCAGAAAGCCATCCTCAACCTTTGTCTCGACCGGAAGCGGCTGGAGGCCACGCCGGTCAACGAATTTGTGGATTTGTTTGTAATCTAAATCTTTTGGCGGTCGGCAATCAGCGGCCAGCAAATCCTCTGAAAGCCGAGTGCCGGGAGCTGATAGCTTTTTAAGGGTTAGCAATGAGCCATAATCTTTATAACTCTCTCCACGAATTCAAGCTGGAATCCGGTAAAACCGGAAAATTCTATTCCCTGCCCGCTCTGGAAAAAACCGGCGTCGGCAAAATTTCGCGCCTGCCGGTTTCCATTCGTATCGTGCTGGAATCAGTGCTGCGCAACGTCGACGGCAAGAAAGTCACCGAAGAACATGTAAAGCAGCTCGCCAACTGGCAGCCCAATGCCGCGCGTGTGGACGAAATCCCCTTCGTGGTGGCGCGCATCCTGCTGCAGGATTTCACCGGCGTGCCGCTGCTTGCGGATCTTGCCGCGATGCGCGGCGTGGCGCACAAAATGGGCAAGAATCCCAAGGTCATCGAACCGCTGGTGCCGGTGGATCTAGTGGTGGACCATTCGGTGCAGGTGGATCACTACGGCACCAGGGATGCGCTCGATCTCAACATGAAGATCGAGTTCCAGCGCAATTCCGAGCGCTACCAGTTCATGAAATGGGGCATGCAGGCGTTCGACACGTTCAAAGTGATTCCGCCCGGCATCGGCATCGTGCACCAGGTAAATCTAGAATACCTCGCGCGCGGGGTGCATCAGAAAAACGGCGTGTACTACCCCGACACGCTGGTCGGCACCGACTCGCACACCACCATGATCAACGGTATCGGCGTGGTCGGCTGGGGCGTGGGCGGCATTGAAGCCGAGGCCGGCATGCTGGGGCAGCCGGTGTATTTCCTCACGCCGGATGTAATGGGAGTGAACCTGACCGGGCGTCTGCGCGAAGGCGTGACCGCAACCGACTTGGTGCTCACCATCACCGAGATGCTGAGAAAGGAAAAAGTGGTGGGCAAGTTCGTCGAGTTCTTCGGCGAAGGCACAGCTTCCCTTGCCGTGCCGGACCGTGCGACGATTGCCAACATGGCGCCCGAGTACGGCGCGACCATGGGCTTCTTCCCGGTGGACGAGGCGACGATTGAATACTTCAAAGGCTCGGGCCGCACCGCCGACGAAATTGATGCTTTCAGCTCTTGCTTCAAGGCCCAAGGGCTGTTTGGCATTCCGAAAAAAGGCCAGATCGATTACAGCAAGGTGCTGGAACTCGACCTTGCTTCCATCAAACCCTCCGTCGCCGGTCCCAAGCGCCCGCAAGACCGCATCGAGCTTGGGCTGCTCAAAAACAAATTCACCGAACTCTTTTCCAGACCGGTCGACGAGAATGGTTTTGCCAAAAAAGCCGACGACCTCTCCCAGCGCTATTCGACCAGGCCTAACACCGTCAGCAGCGGCGCCGAACCGGTATCCGGCAGAGACATGCAGAACTCCGAATCGCTCAAGAGCGGCGCACCGGCCAATGTCGTGGAAATGGTGGACAACCACCCCACACCTGGCAATGTCATCGAGTCGTCCGGCCCATCACCTACGGTTGAACTTGGTCACGGCGATGTGCTGATCGCCGCGATTACCTCCTGTACCAACACTTCCAATCCCGGCGTGCTGCTGGCGGCGGGTTTGCTGGCGAAGAAAGCGGTGGACAAAGGCCTTACCGTCAAGAAACACATCAAGACCTCGCTCGCCCCCGGCTCGCGTGTGGTCACTGAATATCTGCAAAAAGCGGGTTTGCTCTCTTACCTTGAGCAATTGGGCTTCACGGTTGCCGCTTACGGCTGCACCACCTGTATCGGCAATGCCGGGCCATTGGCGGAGCCGATTGAGGAAACGATCGTGAAAAACGATTTGGTTTGCGCCGCGGTGCTCTCGGGCAACCGCAACTTCGAAGCGCGCATTCATCCCAACCTGCGCGCTAATTTCCTCGCCAGTCCGCCGCTGGTGGTGGCGTTTGCGATTGCCGGCACCGTGCTCAAAAATCTGGAAAGCGAGCCGTTGGGAACCGGCAAGGACGGCAAACCGGTTTACCTCAAGGACATCTGGCCCGCAAGCAGCGAAGTGCATGCGCTCATGAAATACGCCACCGACCCGGCGACCTTTCGGCGGCTCTACAGCAACCCGACCAAGGATCATAAGCTGTGGAACAGCGTGCCTTCCGCTTCCGGGCAGGTTTACGATTGGCCGAAATCCACCTACATCGCCGAGCCGCCGTTTTTTCAGGGCTTCGGCATGCAAGCCGGCAAGAGCAGCAATATCAAGGGCGCGCGGGCACTGGGTATTTTCGGCGATTCGATGACCACCGACCACATCAGCCCGGCGGGCTCGATCAAGGAAACCTCGCCCGCCGGCAAATATCTCATTGGCAACGGCGTCATCAAGGCCGATTTCAACAGCTACGGTGCGCGGCGCGGTAATCACGACGTGATGATGCGCGGCACCTTTGCCAACGTGCGCATCAAAAACCTGATGGTGCCGCCGAAAACGGACGGCACTCGGATCGAAGGTGGCATCACACAGCACCAGCCTTCAGGCGAACAGATGAGCATTTACGACGCGGGGATGAAATACATCGCCCAAGGCACGCCCACCGTCGTTTTTGGCGGCGAGGAATACGGCACCGGCTCCTCGCGCGACTGGGCGGCCAAGGGCACCCAGCTGCTTGGCGTGAAAGCCGTGATTGCGAGAAGCTTCGAGCGCATTCACCGCTCCAACCTGGTCGGCATGGGCGTGCTGCCCTGCCAGTTCAAAAGCGACGACAGTGTGCAGACGCTGGCTATCCACGGCGACGATGAATTTGACATTCTGGGTATCGAGGGCGAGATTAAGCCGCAGCAGGACGTGACGCTGGTGATTAAGCGCAAGGATGGCAGTAAGCAGGAAGTAAAAGTGCTGCTGCGCATCGACACGCCGATCGAGGTGGACTACTACCGGCACGGTGGGATTCTGCCGTATGTTCTAAGAGAACTGATGGCGGCGTAGGCTGCTGTCAGTTCGTCCGATTCCCCCTCTCCGCGTGCAGCGGGGAGAGGGCTGGCAGGGTGTTGAAGAACTCTACGGGGCCGCGGCGTCGGCTTTCCGGGATGGGATGCGCGAAGCGAGCCGCGTCGAATAGCCGTTGCATATTCGCAAGGCGAGCGACAAAGCAGACCGCCCGGAAAACCACGCCCCATCCGGGTTTGCACGAAAAATGCCCATCTGCTGCGTTTCGCTCCTCGGCATCGTAGTCCTAGCTACGACCTTCGTCGCGCGCCTTGCATCTGAGCATTTTTCGTGTCAAACGCGGCTCCCGGAGAGTTTTTCAACACCCTGCTAGGGGTGAGGCGTGCTGCGTGAGTTGGTGAGCCAGGCCGCCTGATCTGACGCTTTCAATTGAAAAGTCGGCATCCATAAAGCGCCGATTTTTTTATTCGCGGCTCACGCCGCAGCGCCGGCGCGCGCAAACCTGGGCATCTGCACTGCGGTGAGCATGGTAAGCAGCATGCAACCGGCAATGCCGTAGAAGATTCCCGTCCCATGTCCCCCGTCGAGCATCCAGCCGAAAAACAGCGGCGCGATAGATGCGCCGAGATCCAGGCCGGAATAAACCAAGCCATAGACACGGCCCACGGCGCCGGCAGGGGTGGCGGCCCGAACCAGCAAGACGCGCGAAGGCACGGTCATGCCGAGAAAAAAGCCCATCAACGTGGTGAGCGCCATCACCGAAGGCGCTGTTGCGTCAGCCAAAACAAAGGCAAAAAATGCACTGAGCAGCATGCCTCCCGCCGCAACCAGACTATGGCGGCTGGTTTGAGCAGCGACAAAACCGCCAGCCAGTATTCCGGCCGAAGTTCCAAGGAGAAAAGCGGTGAGCGCCGTAGTGGCCAGAGCCAGTGGCACGTGATAAACGGCGGTGAGCGCCGTGACCGAGAAAGTCTGCATGCCCACCGTGGCCATCGACCAGAAGCAGAAATAAGCAAAACACATGAGAATGGGCGCCCGCAGAAGCAAAACGATATTGGCGCGGGTAAGACCGCCCTGCGCAGCCTCCACCTTATGGCGATGGCAGACCAGCACAGCACGCTGCGCCAGGAGAAATGCCAAGACGGCTAATCCCATCACGCTCATGACAATCAAAGCCACGCGCCAGCCATAAACGCTGCCGAGCGCGAAACTCATCACCGGCGCGGCCGCCCAGCCGAGATTGCCGCCGATGCCGTGCGCGCTGTAGGCATGTCCCAGGCGCGGCGGCGTCACCGAAGCATTGAGAATTGCAAAATCGGCCGGATGAAATACGCTGTTGCCGATCCCCGCCAGCGCCATGACGGGAAACAACAGCCAGAACACCGGCGCAAGCCCGGCCAGCATACATGAAGCTGCAAGCAGGCCCATGCCGCTTAACAGCACCGCCCTCGCCCCGAAGCGGTCAACCGCGAAACCCGCCAGCGCCTGGAATACCCCGGAGCAGGAATAGAAAACCGTCATTAAAGCGCCCAGCGTGGCATAACTCACGCCGAACTCGTTTTTAAGCATGGGGAAAAGCGGCGGCAACGCAAGCTGGTAGAAATGGCTTACGAAGTGTGCCGAGCCTATCAGGCCGATAACTTTGGCGTCGCCTCTTAATGTTCCGGCGGCAGAATCCATTGCGCTCCTTAAATTGCATAAAGGCCGCGCATTTTACCATGCGAGTGGACACCCCCCCCATGAACTTATGTTATATATTAGGAACTCAGGAACCTCTGATTAAGTCCTCCGTGGATTGCGTTGCAGGTAAAATGCGGATGGATGCAAGACGCGCGACGAAGGTCGTAGCCAGGACTACGACACCGAGGAGGGCCCGCGTAGCGTCGCACCTGCGAAGCTGTGCAGCGGAGCGGGCCAGCGCTCGCCTTCGCGGTCGCACGTACCCGAGGCTTCACGCTCCGGCGAGCACGACGCAGACGCCGCATTTTAGCGCAACCCGGAGGGAAGGCTGCCGCGACACGGTGAGCGAAGCTGGGGTGCGGGAGCGGCAGCATGAGCGCCCCGTTTAACAGTGATTCTTGCGGCAGCTTGCGCCCCTGCCCGCACCACGCTGCGCGAGACCGAGTCCGGGGCGCCTTTCCGGGCGGTCTACTTTGTCGCTCGGCTTGCCAAGGGGGTCTGGCCATTGGCTGCGCCTCTCTTCGCGCATCCCATCCCGGAAAGCCACCGTCGCAACCGCGTGGGACTTAATCAGAGGTTCCCTACGCCACACCCAACAAAGGGACATCACACCATGAAAGACAAAACCGTTAAACCCGAGCGGGAATGGAAAGAGCAGCTCACGCCTGAACAATACGAAATCACCCGCAAGAAAGGCACGGAGCCCGCCTTCACCGGACAATACTGGAACTGCAAGGAACAAGGCGTTTACCACTGCGTCTGCTGCGGCGCCGAACTCTTCGGCTCCGCGACCAAGTTCGACTCCGGCAGCGGATGGCCGAGTTTTTGGGCGCCGGTCGACACCGGGAACGTCAAGACCGAGCAGGACAACAGTTTCTTCATGCGCCGCACCGAGGTCATATGCAGCAAGTGCGACGCGCACCTCGGCCACGTTTTCCCCGATGGCCCCAACCCAACCGGCTTGCGTTATTGCATCAATTCGGCGGCGCTCAAACTCGACCAGAAGAAGTGAAAGAGCCGGCACGCCGGAAAATGGACAAGCCCTTGTTAAACCGTCATACTTTGGCCATGCACCCCACATAGTCCATGAAATTTCTGTTTGACCTTTTTCCGATCATTCTTTTTTTCGTCGCGTACCAGTTTGCGGACATTTTCGTTGCAACCGCGGTGGCGATCATTGCGACTTTTTGCCAAATCGGCTGGGTATGGATGAGACACCGCAAGGTGGATATCATGTTATGGGTCAGCCTGGTGTTGATTGTGGTATTCGGGGGCGCCACACTGATCCTCCATGATAAAACCTTCATCATGTGGAAACCCACCGTGCTTTACTGGCTGTTTGGCGTCGCGCTGCTGGTCTCCGAATGGGGATTCAAGAAGAATCTGATGCGAACCATGATGCAAAACCAGATTGTCCTGCCGGAACCCGTGTGGAGCAGACTCAACTTAAGCTGGGTTGGTTTTTTCCTGTTCATGGGCGCAGTCAACCTTTACGTGGCTTACAATTTTCCCGAATCCGTCTGGGTCAAATTCAAGCTGTTTGGCGGCATTGGATTGATGCTTGTCTTCGTATTGCTGCAGGGACTGATGCTGGCGAAGTACGTTGAAGACAAGGAGACGAAGTAATGCTTTATGCAATCATCGGAGAAGATGCACCGGACAGCCTGCCCAAAAGACAGGCGACCCGCTCCGCGCACCTGGCAAGGCTCAAGGAATTGCAGGATGCCGGCCGCCTGATTCTAGCCGGCCCGTGCCCGGCCATCGACGGCCCGGATCCTGGTCCTGCCGGTTTCAGCGGCAGCCTGATCGTGGCCGAATTTGCCTCGTTGCAGGAAGCGAAAGTCTGGATCAACGCCGATCCCTATGTGGCTTCCGGTGTATACGGAAAAGTCGCGGTCAAGCCTTTCAAAAAGGTCTTCCCCGCATAGTGCCAGAAGCCATTTCGTTTTATACTATTTATACTATGCGTTGCTTCACGCACGGCGTTGCCTCATGAGCACCCTCGAGCGTATCCAGCAACAGCTAGCCGTGCTCGCGCCGGAAAGCCTGGAAATCGTGGATGAAAGCAGCAAGCACGCAGGGCATGAAGGCGCGAAAAGCGGCGGCGGACATTACTGGATTACTATCGTCTCCCGGCAGTTTCAGGGAAAAAGCACGATGGCCCGCCACCGCATGGTGTATACCGCGCTTTCCGGGATGATGAGCCAGGAAATTCACGCCCTCAGCATAAAAGCCTGCACCCCCGAAGAATTGACTTAACTTTTGCCAAAAGGAACCTGAAGATGCGCCTCAAGACTTCAAAACTGCTGCTGGTTGCAGTTTCCAGCTTTGCCGTTTTTACTTTATGCCATGCACAGGACGCCGCTAAAGCCGCGCCTAAATCCGGAATCGCCGTCACCGTGAATGGCAAAGCCATTCCGCAAAGCCAACTCGATCTGCTGGCCAGGGAACGCGCCGCTCAAGGACAGGCGGATACCGAAGAACTGCGGAAAAATCTGCGCGATGAGCTCATCAACCGCGAGCTGCTCGCCCAGGAAGCGGCCAAAAACAGCCTGGATAAAAATCCTGAAGTCGCCACGCAGATTGAATTTGCGCGGCAAACCGTCCTGGTCAGAGCTTATCTCCAGGATTATCTCAAGACCCATCCCGTCAGCGAAGAGGTTTTGAAGGCGGGATACGACAAGATCACGTCGCAACTGGGCGACAAAGAATACCACGCCCGCCACATTCTGGTGGAAAAGGAAGCGGAAGCGAAAGACATCATCGCACAATTGAAAAAAGGCGCGAAGTTCGAGAAACTCGCTGCGGAAAAATCCAAAGACCCGGGCAGCCGCGCCAAGGGCGGCGATCTGGATTGGGCTCCGCCGGCCAATTATGTAAAACCATTCGCTGACGCGTTAACCAAGCTCAAAAAAGGCCAATATACCCAGACCCCGGTGGAAACCCAGTTCGGCTGGCACGTGGTGAAGCTCGAAGACGTGCGACCGTTGAAAATCCCGCCGTTTGAAAACGTCAAATCCAATCTGCAACAGCGCGAACAGCAGCAACAACTTGAAAAATACGTGGGCGAGCTGCGCACCAAAGCCAAAATCGAATAACGCGGGTGGCAGCCGTTGGTGGTGAGCCCTTCGGCAAGCTCAGGAGAGCGTTCGACAGAGCCTGTCCTGAGCTTGCCGAAGGACATGAACGGCCGTTCCCTTCGACGAGCTCAGGGCGAACGGCCTGGCTTCAATCAAACTGCCACAACTACCTGAAGGCTCACCCCACCCACGTGCGGGCGTTGCGGAACACCCGCAGCCACGGAGCGTCCCCGCCCCACTCCCGCGGATGCCAGGAATGCTGCACGGTACGGAACACCCGCTCGGGATGCGGCATGAGAATGGTGAAGCGTCCGTCGGGCGTGGTGAGGCCGGCAATCCCGGAGGGTGAGCCGTTGGGATTGAACGGATAGGTTTCGGTCGCTTTGCCGTGGTTATCAACGAAACGCAGGCTCACCAGCGCCGCTTGCAGTTGCTTTTCATCCGCAAATTCAGCGTAGCCCTCGCCGTGAGCCGCCGCGATCGGCATGCGGCTGCCGGCCATTCCGTCAAAAAACAGCGACGTGCTTTTCTCCACCTGCACCAGCACAAAACGCGCCTCGAACTGCTCCGAGCGGTTGCGCACGAAATGCGGCCAGCTTTCTGCGCCGGGGATGAGCTCGCGCAGATTGCACATCATCTGGCAGCCGTTGCACACACCCAGGGCAAAACTGTCCTTGCGCGAAAAAAAAGCCGCGAATTCATCGCGCGCGCGCGGGTTGAACAAAATCGATTTGGCCCAGCCTTCTCCCGCCCCCAGCACATCCCCATAGGAAAAACCGCCGCAGGCGGCAAATCCTTTGAAGTCCCTGAGCGAGACGCGCCCCGCGATGATGTCGCTCATATGCACATCCACCGCGGCGAAGCCCGCGCGGTCGAAAGCAGCCGCCATTTCCACCTGGCCATTGACACCCTGCTCGCGCAAAATTGCCACGCGTGGACGCGCTCCAGTCGCAATATAAGGTGCGGCAATGTCTTCGTTCAAGTCAAATGACAACTCGGCATGCAAGCCCGGATCGGCAACATCCAAAATACGGTCGTACTCCTGCTGCGCGGCTTCCGGATTGTCGCGCAGCTTTTGCAGGTGATAAGTGGTTTCCGACCAGGCGCGCTGCAACTTCACCCGGGGTTCGGAGAAAATCGCCTTGGCATTGCGCACCAGGCGCAGCTCATCGTTTTGGTTCGGGCCGCCAATGAGATGGGCCTGCAAACCGGCTCGAGACAATACCTGCAGCACCACCTTGCGGTCCTCTGCCTTAACTTGCAGCACCGCGCCCAGCTCTTCGTTAAACAGCGCTTGGAGAATGCGTTCTCGGTAGCGGCCTGGCAGCAAATAATCCGGCTCGCGTTCCTGTCCTTCCACATCGTTGCAAAGCGGATCGTAACAAAGCCCGTCCAGATTTACGGTAAGGCCCATATGCCCGGCAAAAGCCATTTCACACAGCGTGACAAACAGCCCGCCATCCGAGCGGTCGTGATAGGCAAGGATTTTCTGTTCATTATTGAGCTTTTGCACGGCCTCGAAAAAGCACTTCAGCTCGCGCGGCTCATCCACGTCGGGAGCGGTGTTGCCGGTCTGCTTGTACACTTGCGCCAGCGCCGAGCCTCCTAGGCGGTTTTTGCCATTGCCCAGATCAATCAGGATCAACTCGGTTTCGCCGCAGTCCGCACGTAACTGGGGAGTAAGCGTTTTTCTCACATCCCCAACCGGAGCAAACGCCGAGACGATGAGCGAAAGTGGAGCGGTAACCTCTTTTCTTCTGCCGTTGTCTTCCCAAACCGTCTTCATCGACAGCGAATCCTTGCCCACCGGAATACTGATGCCGAGCTGCGGGCATAACTCCATGGCCGTTGCCTGCACCGCATCATAGAGCGCCGCGTCTTCACCCGGGTGTCCTGCCGCCGCCATCCAGTTGCAGGAAAGTTTCACATTACCAAGTTTTGCTATCGGAGCGGCTGCGATATTGGTAATCGCCTCCGCCACCGCCATGCGTGCCGAAGCCCTGGCATCCAACAGCGCAAGCGGCGAGCGCTCGCCCATGGCAAAAGCTTCACCGTGAAAAGTTTTAAAACCCATCGAGGTCACGGCGGCATCGGCCACTGGAATTTGCCACGGTCCCACCATCTGGTCGCGGGCGCTTAAACCCCCGACAGTGCGGTCGCCGATGCTGATGAGAAAAGTTTTATCGGCCACCGCCGGCAAGCACAACGCGCGGTAAGCCGCATCCGCCAAATTGAGATTGCCGACATCGAACGCCGGCAAGTCCCTGGCGTGATGCGTAACGTTGCGGGTCATTTTCGGCGGTTTGCCCAGCAAGATGTCCAAAGGCATATCCACCGGCCGATTGTTGAAAACGTCATCCTCGACTTGCAATTGCGGCTCGGTGGTCGCCTCGCCCATCACCGCATACGGGCAGCGCTCGCGCTCACAAATTTCATCGAATAAATCCACATTCTGCCGCTTTATTGCCAGCACATAGCGCTCTTGCGCTTCGTTGCACCAGACTTGCAGCGGCGACATGCCGGGTTCTTCGCTGGGAATGTCGCGCAGCTTGATGCGCCCGCCGCAGCTTGAACCGTGCACCAGCTCCGGCACCGCATTGGACAATCCGCCGGCGCCTACATCGTGTATGGAAAGAATCGGGTTCTTTTCACCGAGAGCCCAGCAGCGGTCGATTACTTCCTGCGCGCGCCGCTGCATTTCGGCGTTGCCTCTTTGCACCGAATCGAAGTCGAGGTTTTCCACGTTGGTACCGGTATCCATGCTCGATGCCGCGCCGCCGCCCAGACCGATCAGCATGCCCGGCCCGCCCAATTGAATCAGCAAGGCGCCCTGCGGGAATTTTTGCTTGCGCGTGTGCAGCGAAGCGATATTGCCCAAGCCGCCGGCAATCATGATGGGCTTATGGTAGCCGCGCATCTCGCCCGCCACCCATTCTTCATAAGTGCGGAAATAGCCACAGAGATTGGGACGCCCGAATTCATTGTTGAACGAAGCACCGCCTATCGGCCCTTCCAGCATGATTTGCAAAGCCGAAGCGATGCGCGAAGGCTTTCCGTAACCGTCGTTAACGGCCTCATGATGAATCTCCCATGGTTGCTTGAAGTCCGGAATGTTGAGATTAGAAACCGAGAAGCCTGTCAGCCCGGCTTTGGGCTTGGCGCCGCGGCCGGTTGCGCCTTCATCGCGGATTTCACCGCCCGAACCGGTGGCGGCGCCGGGAAAAGGCGAGATCGCGGTGGGATGGTTATGGGTTTCCACCTTCATCAGGATGTGCGTGTCTTCCAACGCATGGCGGTATTCGCCGTTTACCGGATAAAAACGTTCCACCTTCGCGCCTTCGATGACCGCCGCATTGTCCGCATACGCCACCAGCGTCCCCTCAGGGTGCTGCTGGTGGGTGTGCTTGATCATGGCGAACAGCGAATACGGCTGTTTCACGCCATCAATCACCCAGTCGGCGTTGAAAATCTTGTGCCGGCAATGCTCGGAGTTCGCCTGCGCAAACATCATGAGTTCCACATCGGTGGGGTTGCGGCCGAGGCGCTTGAAGTTTTCCAGCAGATAGTCGATTTCATCGTCGGAAAGCGCCAGTCCCATTTCCCGGGTGGCGCGAACCAGCGCCGGCGCGCCTTCGTTGAGAATATCTACGGTGTTGAGCGGCGTCGGCGCAAAATGCTTAAATAATTTTTCGGCCTCATCAAAGGAATCAAGCACCGATTCGGTCATGCGGTCGTGAATCAGCGGCAACAGCGCCCGCCTGTCTTGACTGGAAAGCGGGCCGCGGCTGTCGAAGTAAAATGCGATGCCGCGTTCGATGCGCTCCACCGCCTGCAAACCGCAGTGCCGCGCGATGTCAGTCGCCTTCGATGACCAGGGAGAAACCGTTCCGATGCGCGGCACCACCAGCAGCAATTCCCCTTTCGCCTGCTCTGCCTGTGTCACCGGCCCATAAGTTAAAATCCGCCGCAACACTGCATTTTCCGTTTCACTCAAATCTCCAGTGAGCGCCACAAAATGCCAAAACTTGGGATAAATCCCGATAATCGAGGGAACAAAGATTTTCAGAGAGGAGGTGAGCTGGTTGAGACGGAAGCCGGAGAGGGCGTTGCGCCCACGCAGCTTAAGGAGTCGAAGCATGAGTTGCAGATAGGCTCCCGAAAGGTTGAATTATACCCTAACCGAACAGTCGCTTTACAGCTAAACTAGCATCTGCCCCACTTTATGCATGATGCAAAAATGTCCGATCTTTTCGCCACGCCTCAACCCATTTACTTGAGCCGCGACATCAGAAAAATCGAGGCCAGGGCAGGCCCGGCGGGCAAGCTTATGGAAGCGGCGGGCTTGGCCGCGGCTGAACTCGCTCGTGATTTGCTGGGTTCCACAGGCAATGCCGTGCTGGTGTTTGCCGGACCGGGAAACAACGGCGGCGACGCCCTGGAACTGGCGCGCCATCTCAAGCAATGGTGGTTCAAAATTGAAGTCGTATTTACCGGCGACGTCAAAAAACTGCCACGTGATGCCGCCGGCGCCTTGCGCAAATGGAAAAAGGCCGGCGGCACGCTTCGCACTCAAATTCCAGAGAGCAAATGGGATCTGGTGGTGGATGGCTTGTTTGGCATCGGATTGGCGCGCAACCTCACCGGGAAATACGCCAGACTGGTGGAACGCATCAACCACATGAATATCCCCGTGCTGTCGCTCGATGTCCCCAGCGGGCTGGAAGCGGACAGTGGCCGTATCATGGGCATCGCGGTGCGCGCGACCCATACCGCAACTTTTATTGCATTAAAACCCGGCCTGCTCACGCTCGATGGCCTGGATTACAGCGGCGAGATTCATCCATGCACACTCGGCATCAATGCCAACTCAATTTTGCCGGCACCAGGCTGGCTGTTATCGAAAGCCACTTGCCCCAGGCTCAAGCCGCGGCCGCGCAATAGTCACAAGGGCCTGTTCGGCAACGCGGGGATTATCGGCGGAGCAAAGGGCATGGTGGGCGCGGCGTTGCTTGCAGGCCGCGCCGCGCTGAAACTCGGCGCAGGCCGAACTTATGTCGCATTGCTTGCGGAAAATGCGCCGAGTGCCGATTCCCTCCAACCGGAACTGATGCTGCGCACACCCGAAGAGTTGCTCGCGCTCGACCATCTCAATTGCCTGGCGGTCGGGCCCGGCTTGGGGAAATCGAAAAAAGCAAAGGAACATCTCGGTGTCTCGCTCAAAACCAAGCTGCCGCTGGTGCTGGACGCCGATGCACTTAACCTGATTGGAGCCGACGTCAAGCTGCGACAATTGCTGAAAAAAAGGAATGCCCCGACCATCCTCACGCCCCACCCCGCCGAAGCGGCGCGGCTGCTCGGCGTCTCCACTCAGGAAATTCAACACGACCGCATTGCTTCGGCCACCGGCATCGCCAAACGGTTTAATTGCCACGTCGTATTAAAAAGCGCGGGCAGCATTTGCGCGCTCTCGGATGGAAGCTGGTATATCAATTCAACCGGCAATCCGGGCATGGCCAGCGCAGGCATGGGTGATGTGCTGACGGGAATGATTGCAGCGCTGATCGCGCAGGGTTTGAACGCAGGCGACGCAATGCTGCTCGCGGTTTACCTGCACGGTGCCGCGGCGGATGATTTGGTTGCTCGCGGAGTTGGGCCGGCAGGCTCAACCGCATCTGAAGTTACCGACGCGGCAAGGAATTTATTGAATCAGTCGATATCACTTGCCAAGCAAAACGCACCTAACCCGCGGCGTGCAACCTACGCGAGACGCTAGGCTCGCGTGAGATTTCGTCGTTTGTTTCCGCCTTCCGGCGTTTGACCACTTGTGCCATAATCCTTCAGTCATGAGAAGGATTAAATTATGGACGAAAACAAGAGCAAGGCACTGTCGTTTAAAGGATTCGCTTATCTGAACGTTGATCATCAAGTAGTCGCATGGGGAGTCTATCGCGGCGTACTCGTCTCTGCGCAGGCGGCCGGAACTCCTCCCAAGTGTCCGGTGTCCGTAATGTTCGCTGGCATCGTCCAGTCTCAGAACAACGCACGGTTTCAGAACGAGCTGCTGATCGACGCCGTCCGTGCCCAGCGCTATCCCCAACAGATGTCTCGTCTTGCGGGCATGTATTTCCTCGAGGATCTTGCACAAGCTGATAAAGCAACGGCATGGGGTGGCCATTTCCGCCAGGAGAATATTGTTGAACTGGAGGTACACCCAGTCGGTATTCCTGCGCGCGTTGACTCCAACTGGATCACCTACGCCAAAGTCGACGGGGATGGAAGACTCGATCAAACCGACCTATCCTGGGTTGAGCGCTATTGGTCAGGTCAGCCATTCAGGAATCCCCCTGTCTGGGAAACGATCGTTCACGGGAGAGCCGTGGTCTTCGGAACCGGTCTGCGCAAGCGGGCATACGACGTCATCGCCAACGCCTTTCCGAATGCCCTGGACATGCTAGAGATCTCGCGTTTGGCGGCAGCAGTCGGCTCAGACCTCGGGCAAACCGCAGCGTGGGTAACCCAGATGAACCCCACAACGTTTCGCCTCGCTTACTACCTAGATATGCGAGAGGCTAACGATCCGGAATTCCTCAAGCGCCTCGCGGCTCACGATGGGCCCAAGAACGTTCGTGATCTGGCTCCGGGTAAAGAGACATTCGGTGTGCCCGACTTCCGGAGCTATGGCTGCGAGTTCACGGTGTCGCGACAACTGAGTTCGAGTGGCAGCGCTTACATACCAGCTATCCATCGGACAGCGAATGGGATCTGACCCGCGCGTCAACCGGACCGCCCAACAGCTGCGCCGTTGGGTTCCCTCGGCGCTGCACGCCTCGGCGGCTGGTTAACGCCGACGTTGGGCTCCATTGGCATTACCGCGTGCGACTTGAGTATCGGAGAGGAATGATGCTTGTCACGGATGCACTGAGAGCGGCATGCCATGACGTTATAGTGGGAGTGTCAGAGGTTCCGTTGCCACATTGGAACGAGAGCGTCTTTCGGTTTTTCTTTGTTCGCCACCTGCTCGTGGCGACACCACGCGTCACTTGCTTCACAGAGTGGAACCGCATGATGTATTGCTTCGGGAGGGAAAGCAGGCGTCTTTGATCGAGCTCAAGTTCTACCAATCGCAGCTACTCTTCGACTTGTCTGGACGTCAGCTCCACAAGAAAGGGGGCGCTGGTTCTAAGAACTTCAGTGAGTTCCGTGCAAACATCAACAAACTTCGCTCCTGCGGTTCTGCGTCCTGGTTGGCTATGCATTCGCTTGAATCTGTGCGTGGCTTCCTGGGCCTTGTTTACACCGATCCTGTACCCGAATCAGGACCTCGTACCTATGGTGCGTGGTACGACACATTGCCTCAGATCGAAGGGATTAAAAGCGTCGTGGCGATTATCTCCAACGTGCCCGTCGGACGAAACGAACTGCTGTCCTGTAAGCTCATCGAGGTCGCGCTGGAGCCCAACAAGACGTTCAAGCCGATAGCGGGAACGCGCCGCGCTTCGTTCAAGCGCTCCAAGCCGGCGGCGGCTTAACTCAGGCGTTAGACCGCGCAGTAATGGCATCGAAGGGACAATTTACTGGCATGACGGGGGTGTTTCTCGTCGCGGCGGAACTCTCCCGTCGGGGCTTCATTGCGTCGCCAACTTCTCGCAACGCTCAGGGTGCTGACCTTCTCGTCACAAATGCTAAAGGGAAGCGCACCTTCGCGGTTCAAGTAAAAACAAATGCGAGCACCTTTAACTTCTGGTTGCTGAACGCTAACGCTAAAGAGCTGAAATCCAACAGTCTGATTTACGCGCTTGTGAACTTGAGAAAGGATCGAATAGAGTACTACTTGGTGCCAAGTCGGATTGTCTCGCGGAACATGAGGATCTCACCCCCCACGCCATCGCGAAAATCTGCTTGGTACTCCATCTACCTTGAAAAGGTCGGAAAGTACAAAGATAACTGGCGTGTGTTTGGGGCGCGCGGTCTAACCGCCAATTCGAGACCGACGCCAGCAAGCTGCACGCGGCTCAATTGGGACGTTAAGCCACAATAACGGTCGCGAATGCCGCCTTCGTTCCAAAGCACGTTGGCCAGCGCAATAAGTGATTGATGTAGGGTGAAGCCACGGCGTCTTTGCGCGCCAGTCGGGGCCGGGAAGACAAGGGCCTTCAGAATCGCCCTTAATCGCTCTTCTGCATTTCTCCCAGCCAGCCGTACTCAGCCTCGCTCTTGATGTAGAACAGCGTGATCTTTTCCTTCTTGATAAGATCGAGCAACTTGCCTGCCAGCTCCTCGCTCGTCATGAACGCCACCTCCATTGGCGACTCGCCGAAAACATTGTCCACGCTGATGTCGCCGTGTCGGCCATAGCCGTAAATACCGCGGATGGCCGTCCCGCCCTGGATGCCCAAAGACTTTGCCTTGTTCATCAACCACTGGTGCAACGCCTCGTCATTTGAATGCTTCTCGAATTCGGGCACATAAAGCTTCAGATAAATGCCTTTCATTGTTTCTCCTCATGAAAATCCGAAATTCGCTGTGGGACCGGGATGGCATAGAGCCGCGCCTCGGAATTCACCCTCAAGCCGTTCCGGGTGGCCTGGACATTGAACTCGATCAAGTTCTGCTTCGACCGGGCGCCTGTCAATGCCAGCGCTGGGAGGCATCGTCATCGCTGTCGCGCGCCTCGACCCAACGCGCTCCTTTCTCGGTCTGTTCTTTTTTCCAGAATGGCGCCTTGGTCTTCAAATAATCCACGATGAATTCACACGCAGCGAATGCCGTCCCGCGATGGGCGCTTGCCACCACCACCAGTACGATTTGGTCCATAGGCTTGAGCGTGCCCACCCGGTGCACTACTAAAATATCCATGATGTCCCAGCGCTGTTTAGCTTCCTCAACGATGCCGGAGAGCGCCTTTTGGGTCATTGCGGGATAATGCTCCAGGGTCATTTCGGCAACCGTGGCATTCTCATTAATGTCCCGCACTAAACCAATGAAACAAGCGACTGCGCCGATTTTTGGGTTGCCCCTTCGAAGCTGCAAGATTTCCGCGCTGATATCGAAATCCCCGGTTTGCACGCGCACCGCCACTTTAACCTCCCGTCACCGGTGGGAAAAACGCCACTTCATCGCCGTCGTCAATCGAAGTATCCGGCTTCGCCATTTCCAGATTCACCGCCACCCGCACTCTCTTTCCAGGCGCCAGCTCGGCATCCCAGGGTGCACTGCGGCGGCGCAGCCATTGCGTCAATCGCTCCACGCTGTGCACGTCGTCAGGCAGAGCAACTTGTTCGGAGGCAAGTCCCAGCGCTTCGCGCAGTCGGGCAAAATAAACGAGATTTACCATGTTTGCATTCTACGCTTTGAGCTCCGCCGCAAGTTTTATTCCGAGATGCCGCAGAATGAATCCGGCAATTCGCTCCGGATCGTTAAGATCCAGCACCGGTACGCCGGCTTTAATCGGGGTGTCGGAAGCGATGGCCACAATATAAGGGTCGTCCGGCTGCAGCAAAGGCTGGCCCATCGCCGCGCGGTGGATCTCCAGCTTCGGGATGGGTTCTTTTTTAAAGCCTTCCACCAAAACCAGGTCGCAGGGCGAAATGCGCTTTAACTGCTGCTGTAAGCCGGGTTCCGGCTCTCCGCTCAATTCATGCATCAGCACCCACCGTTGGCTGGAAGTGATCAGCACTTCACTGCAGCCGGCCTCGCGGTGGCGGTAGGAATCCTTACCCGGGTGGTCGATATCAAAACCATGGTGCGCATGCTTGATGAGCGACACTTTCAGGCCCTGCATCGCAAATTGCGGCACGATCTGTTCAATCAGCGTGGTCTTGCCGCTGCCCGAGTATCCTGCAAATCCAAAAATTTTCATCATGACCGCCATTAAGATGACTCACACGGCCTCAGTTTCCTGCCCGCTTTTCCGATTGCTCGCCATTCATAGTCACCTGCTATTCCCTCATTTAAACACGGGTGCGACATTTTGTTCAACTCTGAATGCGGCAGAAAACCATTATGGAACAATGGCTTTTTTTCTGTCTAGACAGTCCCCTTTTGCCTTGCTGCTGCCACTTGAGGCACAAGTCGGCCTTCAGCCAAGGTCATGCGGCGCATGCGGGGAAGGTTGATAATCTCGTAATCGTGGCAGGCAATCAGTACACAGTTGTTATTCAGGCACAGGCGCTGAATCAATTCGATAGTCTGGCGGCGCGCTTCTGCGTCGAGGTTGGCAGTCGGTTCATCCAGTAAAAATAACTTCGGGCTGAGCACTTTGGCCCTGGCCAGAGCGACCCGTTGTTTTTCGCCGCCGGAAAGCTTCTGCGGGGGCACGTGATCAAGATTAGCAACGCCCGCCCACTCCATGGCTTCCTTCACCAGTGCCTCGCGCTGCAGCTTGGGAACGCCCCGGGCTTTGAGACCATAGGCGATATTGTCAGTGATACTGGTTTTAAAAAGGTAGGGGTGCTGGCGGACGTAAATGATTTCATGCCGCAGCTCCTGCGGATAGTTTTCAAGCGACACGGAATAACCTTCAAACAGGTATTTCGCAACTTGCGCACTTTCCAGGCCGGCAAGAATCCGCAGCAGGGTGCTTTTCCCCACGCCATTATCGCCGGTCACCACGTAGCTCTCACCGGCATGCAACTCCAGGCAATCCACGTCCAGAATCAGGCGCGAACCATAGCTTTTGCGCACGCCTTCGATCCGCAGCAAAGGTCCGTTCACTTGAGCCCGCCTTCGCCTTGCAGGAAAGCCAGAGCGTAATTCACGCCCAAGGCCGTTAGCATCAACACGAAACCCAAGGCGATACCTTGAGCGAACTCTCCTTTGCTGGTTTCAAGCGCTATCGCCGTGGGGATGTTGCGTGTCAACCCCAAGATATTGCCGCCCACCATCAGCGAGCAGCCGATTTCGGAAAATACCCTCCCGAAGCCGTTGAAGACGGCCGCCATCACCCCAAAGCGCACTTCCAGAAGCGTGGTCAGCGCGGCGCGCGTGGTGCCGGCGCCGAGACTCACCGCGGTTTCATGCGTGCGCGGATCGGCGCCTTGCACCGCGGACAAAGTAAAAGCGACCAATACCGGAAAAGCGATGATGCCCTGGCCTATCATCATCGCTGCCGGGGTGAACAAAAGGCGCCAATCGCCAAACGGCCCCGCGCGCGACAGCAAAAGATAAAGCAGCAAACCCACCACTACCGTGGGCGAGGCCAGCAAGCCTTGCACCAGAATCACCAAAGCACGACGTCCTGGAAACGGCACCGTGGCCAGAAAAAAACCTGCGGCTATCGCAAAGGGTGTAATGACGAGCATCGCGGTCACGGAAACACGCAGCGAGATGAAGATGATCTGCCACAATTCCGGGTCGCCGGCGAATAGAAGATGAAACGCCTGCCGCGCGGGTTCGAGCAAATCCATCATTGAGCTTTCTTGGCGGAAGGATAAAACAATTGCTCGCCGTTCACCTTGAATTCGGCAATTATCTTTTGTCCCTCATCCGAAATAATCCAATTGATGAAGTCTGCCGCGCCTTGATAATTAATATCGGGATATTTTTTCGGATTGACCGCGATAAGGCCATAAGGGTTGAACATCCTGGAGTCACCCTGCACCAGAATGTCCAGCCCGGTCTTGGCGCGGTAGGCGCCGTAAGTGGCGCGGTCAGAGAGAGTATAACCCTGGATTTCGCCCGCCATGGTCAGCACTTCGCCCATGCCGAGACCGGCAGAAACAAACCAGCCGCCCTTGGGCTCGATGCCGGCGATTTTCCAGTAATTCTTTTCCATTTGGTCGGTGCCTGAATTGTCGCCGCGCGAAATAAACTTGGCTTTGCCTTCACCGAGTTTTTTGAACGCCGCAATCACGTCCTTTGAGCCGCGAAGCTGCAGCGGGTCAGACTGCGGGCCTACCAGAATAAAATCGTTGTACATCACGTCTTTTCGGTTAACGCCATGACCTTCGGCCACAAACTTGTCTTCGGCGGGCCGCGCGTGCACCAGTACCACATCCACGTCTCCGTTTTTGCCAAGTTCCAGCGCCTTGCCGGTGCCCACCGAAATCACCCGCACCTTACAGCTACACTTAGTTTCAAACGCAGGCAGCAAATATTTCAATAGGCCGGAATTCTCAGTGCTTGTAGTGGTGGACATCCGGATGTCCCTAGCGGCATAGGCCCCGCTCGCGAACATGAACCCCAGTAAAACCAGTGTCAGCTTTTTCAGTACGCGCTTCATCCAAAACCCCTTAAATTAATAAAAACATGCATAATTGTTCTAAAATAACCTTTAATATACTATTAGTTATGAATTCATAACTAAATATGAATTTATATTCATAATGATTCAAGTCAAGCTCAACTGCCAGTGGTCTTTGGGTAGTGTTTTTGCGCAACATTACGACCCGCAAATTTTTCGCTTGCTGGAGGCCATACACCGTACCGGTTCGCTCAATAAAGCGGCTCCGATAATCGGCCTCTCCTACCGCCATTTATGGAACCAGATCGGAAAATGGTCGGAAATGCTGGGTCAGCCGCTTGCGATTCTGGAGCGTGGCCGTGGTGCGCGATTGACCCCATTCGGCGAGAAACTGCTGTGGGCCGACCAGCGCGTCAAAGCCCGGCTGGGGCCGCAATTGGAAAGCCTGGCTTCGGAGCTCGAGCAGGAGCTTAACGAAACTTTCAATGCCGGTCGCTCCACACTGCGCATCCACGCAAGCCACGATCTCGCTTTATCGGAACTGCGCGATATCCTGAACCAGACGCAAAACGGTCCTCGCCTGGATTTGCAATTCCGCGGCAGCCTGGATTGCCTGGCCTCGCTGGCGCGCTCGCAATGCGATCTCGCCGGCTTTCACCTGCCCGAACACGGCGTAAGCAAAAACCTGTTGCTCCGTTATCGTAAGTGGCTGCGGCCCCGAAGTGAAAAACTGATTGAATTCGTCACCCGCCAGCAAGGTTTGATGCTGGCCCCGGGCAATCCCAGGCAGATTTATGACTTGGGCGATCTTGCCAAACCCGAGGTCCGCTTCGTCAACCGTCAGCAGGGTTCAGGAACACGCCTGCTGCTGGATATGCTGTTGGATCAAGCCGGAATCAAACAGGGACAGATTCAAGGCATTCAGCATGAGGAATTTACGCACGCCGCGGTGGCCGCCACAGTTGCCAGCGGCAAGGCCGACGCAGGCATGGGCATAGAAGCGGCAGCGAAGCAATTCGATCTGGATTTTGTGCCGCTCGCCAGCGAGCGGTATTTCCTAATTGCCCGCCAGCAAAGCCTGCTCCAACCGGCAGTCAAGCAGCTGATCTTGGCGATGCAAAGCAGCGAGTTCAAAAATATGATCGCCCGCTTGCCGGGCTATGATGCTTCGCGCGCCGGCGAATTCACTTCAATCAGAAAAGTTTTCCCTAGGATCAGCCCGTAAAACCAGCACTAAACGCTTGGTTATTTCACGCACCAGACGGAACTTACCCGACATGTTATCCGCCAGCGATGGGCGGCCAGATTGCCAGCACATCGCCGTCTTTCAAGTTGCGTGTGGTGCGTTCGGTGGGGTAAACGTAAAAGCCGTTCACCAGCACCAAATGCACCAGTTTCCCAGGAAGCTGGAACTGATCGATGATGGATTAAATCGTGGAGTCCGCCGCAATTTCGAGCTCAACGGTATTGGTTTTCGAAGGTTGCGGCAGGTGGTCGGCAAGCGTGGCAAACAGCTTGAACTTGATTTTCATGCAGCGATCTTGAAGTTCGACCCCTGCGTGCAAGCGAGATAGGCTTGCATGATGCGCGTCGGGTCCTTGAGCAGATGCTCTTTCCATGCACCCAAGCGTATTTTACCCTGGATCAGGCCGCGAATAACCCCCACATGTTGAGTGAGTCCCAAGCTGGTTGCGCCAACGAGAATATCGTCCTTGAATTCCAGGTGCATGTAGCGGAAATTTTCCTCGTCCACCAGTTCGGTGTGCTCACCCCCTTTTACGCCCATCCACTGCCCGAAGGAGGAGGAAATGAGGCCCAGCGTATTCAGCACGTTGATGGCCATAGTCCCTTGCGAGCAGGTGGCCTTACCCGCCATGTTGAGCGCAGCGATGCGCGCCTGGTCGGCTGCGTTTGGCTGAATCGCATTCACCAGTTGTGCGCCGGTATAAAACTCCGTCGCTTGCGCCACATCTCCTGCCGCATACACGCCAGGTACGCTAGTCTACATGGAATCGTCAACCTGTATGCCGGCATCGCAGGCGATGCCGCTGCCTTTGAGGAACTCGATCACGCCTTTCTTTTCGCACCATTTCTTGATGAGGCTTCCCGCGCCCTCGGTCATCTTACGCGGTACCATGCGGTTACCCATTTCCATCACGGTAAGCTCCACGCCGCGCGAAGCTAGCGCTTCCAAGATGATGCAGCCGATAAATCCCGCCCCCATTTGCAGCGCGCGCGGCGGTCCTCGATTACATCGAGATCTTCTACAACCGTCAGCGCTTGCACCAGACGCTCGGATATGTGAGCCCCGTGCAGTTCGAGCAGATGAAAGGTGTATCCTGATTAAACCGTCCGTACAACCCGGGACAGCTCACTCCGACCCCATTTCTCCAACGGTCTACAAAAAAGCGGGCTGTCGACCAGACAGCCCGCTTAGAGCGTTCGCCGATGAACTGGCGATGAACCTGTGACTACAGCCGGACGGTAACGGCTTTGGTCTCGATGTAGTTAGAGAGCACAGCCTCGCCCATCTCGCGGCCCCAACCCGACTGTTTGTAACCGCCGAACGGCAACGCTGAATCGAAGATGCTGTAGCAGTTGACCCAGACCGTGCCGGCCTTCAACTGCGCAGCGAGAGTGTGGGCCCGACTCACGTCGCGCGTCCAGATACCTGCCGCCAGTCCGTACACCGTATCGTTGGCTTGCCGTACGAGGTCCGCATCCAGCTCTTTGAACGGCATGGCGGTCACGACCGGCCCGAAGATCTCTTCCTGCACGACCTTCATGTTCGGCTTGGTATCCACCAGGACCGTAGGTTCGACGAAGTAACCATTACCCGGCATGCGTTTGCCGCCGGCGATCGCTTTGGCACCTTCCTTCAAGGCGGACTCCAGGTAGCCGCAGACACGGTTCTGTTGGATGTCGGAGACCATTGGTCCCATCTGCGTGGTCGGATCGAGTCCGGGCCCCAGCTTGATGTTCTTGGCGTACTCGGCCACCCCCTCGACCACCTTGTCGAAAACCACCTTCTCTACGTACAAACGGGAGCCCGCGCAGCAACTCTGCCCGTGGTTGAAGAAGATGGCGCTAGCCGCACCGGGGATAGCGATGTCCAGATCCGCATCCCTGAGGACGATATTCGGCGACTTGCCACCCAGCTCGAGGGTAACCTTTTTCAGGTCATTGGCAGCGGCTTTGACGATCAGCTTGCCCACTTCCGTGGAGCCCGTGAAAGCCACTTTCTCGATGCCGGGATGCGCCGCGAGTGCCGCACCAGCCGTCTCGCCAAAGCCGGTGATGATGTTCACTACGCCGTCCGGCAGCCCTGCCTCCTGCAGGACCTCACCGAGACGCAAGGCGGAAAGCGGAGTCTCCTCGGCTACCTTCAGCACGACCGTACAGCCGGTCGCCAATACCGGCGCCAGCTTCCAGGCAGCCATCAGCAACGGGAAGTTCCAGGGAATGATCTGGCCGACAACACCAATCGGCTCCGGACGCGTGTAGGAATGGTATTGGACGCCGGGTGTGTAAAGAACGGACAGCGGGATGGTCTTGCCCTCGATCTTGGTGGCCCAACCGGCCATATAGTGGAACATGTCGGCAGCCAGAGGTACGTCAGCGGCGCGGGCGACGCTGATCGGCTTGCCGTTGTCTAGAGATTCAAGTTCAGCAAACTCGTCGAGATACTTGGTGATCAGTTCGCCGATCTTCCAGATCAGCTTGCCGCGTTCCGACGGCGTCATCGACGCCCAAGGACCCGACTCAAAGGCGCGGCGGGCGGCCTTAACAGCGGCATCGACATCCGCTTTATCGCCTTCCGCAACATGGGTGATCACTTCGCCGGTGGAGGGGTTGGTGACCGCAAACGTCTTGCCGGACACCGCGGACACCCACTTACCGTCGATTAACATCTTCTTCGGCCCGCGCAGGAACTGCGAGACCGGTTTTGACACGAAAATATCTTCCAGGACTGCGCTCATAACTGTCAACCTCCTCTAATGGATAGATGTAGTACCGCGAAAGTGACCCTTTGGCAGCCGCCGCATCAACGATTCCTCGCCTGCAATCGATAGCATAGCCCGCGGCTCTGGTTAATGAACGACGCAGCCTGCTCTACGGACAAAAGTCTGGTAGTGGACACATCCGCGGTTGATTATTATCCTAGCACTTTTGAAATCAGCTGCATATTTGTATTGCGCCCAATTTTCATGACAGTGTTATTCGGGTGCGGGCGGCTGTGCGAGATCCACAAATTAATAATAAAACAGTATTTTCTGTTGCAAAATTAAACAGGTGCGATATTCTAACCATTGCTGCCAATTTGTTCTTAAGTTCCAGCCTGTGATGCCACGTTGTGGTGCTGCAAAAGCCCGACCGCGAGTCATTTTGCTATGGCGTTAGCGCAACATATCGCTTACAATTCAAGCATCAGTTAAAGTTAAATCCCAATGCCATCCTCCGCCCCCCAATTAATCGACAAATACGGTCGCAGCATCAGCTATATCCGGCTCTCGGTAACCGATCGCTGTGATTTCCGCTGCAGCTATTGCATGGCCGAAGAGATGACCTTTCTGCCCCGGGAACAGGTGTTATCCCTGGAAGAGTGCCTGCGGCTTGCCCGCGTCTTTGTGGGCTTAGGCGTGACCAAGGTGCGCATTACCGGGGGCGAGCCGCTGGTGAGAAAGAACGTGCTGTGGCTGTTAGAGGCGTTGGGGGAGCTCCCGGGGTTAAAAGAGCTGGTGTTAACCACCAACGGCTCACAGCTTGACAAAATGGCCCAAGCCATCCAGGCGGCGGGGGTCAAACGCGTGAACATCAGTCTGGATAGTCTTAAACCTGAGCGGTTTAAGGCCCTGACTCGGGTGGGGGATCTGTCCAAGGTGCTGCGCGGCATTCAGGCCGCCCAAGTCGCAGGCTTTACGGGCATTAAGCTCAATTGCGTGATGCTGCGGGGAGTTAACGATGATGAGTTGGTGGATTTGGTGCGGTTTGCGCTTAAAGAGGATCTCGATATCTCCTTTATCGAGGAAATGCCCTTGGGAGAAGTGGATCATCTCCGCGCTAATACCTATTTCAGCCAGGATGAGGCGCTGCCCTTATTGCAGGAACGCTTTAATCTGGTGAGTTCAGCAGAAACCACCGGAGGGCCTGCGCGGTACTGGCGCATCCCCGGGGCAAAAACCAAGGTGGGCTTCATCTCCCCCCACTCGCACAACTTCTGCGAATCCTGCAACCGGGTGCGGATTACCTGCACCGGCGAGTTATACCCGTGCCTGGGACAAAATGACGCGGTGAACCTGCTGCCGGTATTGCGCGCTCACCCGGGGGATGATGCGCCATTGCGCACCAGTATCATCGAGACGATGGGTATCAAGCCCAAGGGCCATGACTTCAATGTCTATCTCCCCACCCCCAAAATCGTCCGCTTCATGTCTATCACGGGAGGCTAGTTCCGCCCTCTATACTGGCTTGGCTCCCGCCCTGCTGGATGCAATAAAATAACCCGCTATGACCCTATAAAACAAGGAGCGAGTTGATGCCCAGCCCGGCAAAATCCCTGCGTGAACTGAGTTGCGCCGACGATTACGATCCAAACTCGATGGCGGTGGCCAAGGCGCGCGAATTTATCCAGGCTTATCTCAACCCCATCACCGGCACGGAGAAGGTCAATATCCGTGCCGCGCTGGGGCGGGTTCTGGCCGAAGACATAATCTCCCCCTTCAATGTGCCCGCGCATGTCAATTCGGCAATGGACGGCTATGCAGTGCGCTTCAAAGATTTGAACGCGAGCGGCGAAACCGTGTTGCGCCTGGCCGGCATCGCTTTTGCCGGCAAACCCTATACCGGCAAAGTGAGTGAAAAGGAGTGCGTGCGCATCATGACCGGCGCGGTGCTACCGCAAGGAACCGACACCGTCATCATGCAGGAACATGCCCGTGCCCAAGGTCATGACATCCGCTTCGACGCGGGCCATAAGCAGGGGCAAAACATCCGCCAGGCAGGCGAAGATCTCGCTATCGGCCAGGTCGTGCTCAAAACTGGAAAGCACATCCGCCCTGCCGAGCTGGGACTGATTGCTTCCCTCGGCATTGCAGAAATCACGGTACACCGGCGCCTGCGCGTGGCTTTTTTTTCCACCGGCGATGAATTGCGTTCAATAGGCAGTCTGCTCGAAGAAGGCCAGATTTACGACAGCAACCGCTACACGATATACGGCATGCTCAGGCGTTTGGGCGCGGAAGTTTTAGACATGGGCGTGGTCAAGGATGATCCGGCCAGCTTGGAACGAGCGTTAAGCGAAGCAGCGGCCACAGCGGATGTGGTGATCACCAGCGGCGGC
Source organism: Burkholderiales bacterium (assembly GCA_035543335.1). Taxonomy (NCBI): domain Bacteria; kingdom Pseudomonadati; phylum Pseudomonadota; class Betaproteobacteria; order Burkholderiales; species Burkholderiales bacterium. The sequence continues at coordinate 10,166 of DASZZH010000034.1, read as the reverse complement.
GTTTCTGTGGGAGAAGCGGATTACATCAAAGAGCTGCTTAGCCGGCTGGGCGAAGTGGTGTTCTGGAAAATCGCGATGAAACCCGGAAGACCGCTGGCTTACGGCAAAATCGGCCAGGCGCATTTTTTTGGCCTGCCCGGCAACCCGGTGTCGGTCATGGTCACGTTTTACCAGTTCGTACGCGAGGCGCTGCTGATCCTGATGGGGCGCAAGGACGATTATGCTATTCCCACACTCAAAGCCACTTGCGTGAGCGCGTTGAAAAAAGCGCCCGGGCGCACCGAATTCCAGCGCGGTATATTGAGCCGGGACACCAACGGCACCTGGAGCGTACGCGTCACCGGAGAACAGGGCTCGGGAATTTTGCGCTCGATGTCCGAAGCGAACTGCTTCATCATCCTGCCCGAATCCCAGGGCAATGTCGCTCCCGGTACTCTGGTTGAAGTGCAAGTCCTCAACGGCCTAGTTTAATTTCAAACAAAAGCCCGGGATTGACCCGGGCTTTTATGCAAATCTGAGATTTGCCTTATTTTTTTTGTTGCGGAGCGGCTTGCGCTGACTTAGCATCTGGCGCCGGCGCTGCTCCGAAAGGCCCCGGATCCTGGCAGGCAGATAATTCAGGCTTCACGCCTTTTGCTTTCAGGTAGTGCTCGGCGACGCGGTTTTGAGTCAAGCATAGCTTGTAAGCGCCAACCTTGTCGCCGTGATCGGCCTTGGCCTTGGCTTCCGCCGCCTTGGCTTTCGCTTCTTCCGAAGGCGGAGGCAGCTTGGCATAAGCCAAACCGGTGCTCAAAAACACCAGCGTCAAGCCGCAGATAATTACTTCAGCTAGTTTTCTCATTCTTTCCCCCCGATAATCAAAATAATTACGGCCTGGCCCGCGCTGCACCCGCTGCACCTATAGGTTTTTGGGCAATCTTGCCGGACTTGATATCGTTGTACCAGAGTTCGTGATGCTCCTTGGCCCAAGTTTCATCAACTGTGCCGTTACGCATCGATTCGTAAGCGCCTTCCACTCCCAACGTGCCCATGTAGATGTGCCCTAGCGAAGCGGCAATGAAAATGACCGCAATGACCGCGTGAATTACGTTGGCCTGCTGCATCACGGCGCGCCCTTGCTCAAAGTTCGGGAAATCCAGAATAAGCCCGGTCACAACGACAATAATGCTCAACAGAAACACGCCGAACCAGAACCACGATTTCTCGCCGGCATTGAAGCGGTCGGAGGGCACGTGCTCCTTGCTAAACATGCCGCCCGCTTTCTTGAACCATAGGAAATCATTCGCTTTCCATAGATTATCCTTGATGAAAGTCACGAACATCGTCGCCACGCAGAAAATGAACAGCGGTCCGACAAAGTTGTGGAGGTTTTTCGCGAGAATGGCGAGCCAGGAAAACAAGGTGTAGCCGAAGATCGGCAGAATCACGTGCTTACCAAATAAAATGATGACCCCGGTGATTGCCAGCACCACGAAGCTGATCGCAGTGGACCAATGCACCACCCGCTCCCAATCGCTGAAGCGCTGGATCATACGGCCGGTGGGTTTGTCGTGCAGCTTGAGCGCACCGTATATATGGAAATAAAGGTAAATCAGCACCGGCACCGCAATCAGCAGGATGCCCCCGTAAAAAGTAACCGGACCGTTACGCAGTTCGCGCCACGTCTCGCCGCCGGATTGCACCAGTACACCGGTTTCCACGCCCCTCACAGTGGTGAAGTTCTCCTCCCCGGAGCGCACTTCACGCCAAATCGGGGCATTGTTATAAGGTTGAACTAACTGGCGTTGGGCTTGGGTGTCTTTATTTTCAGCAGCCACTGCCGCTGCATCTTTCTGACCTGTGTCAGCGGCTGAAACAACGTCGCTGGATAGCAAAAACGCCACCGCCAACATGAGCTTCAACAGAAAACCGCCAAGGGCCGTTCTCCTCATCGTTGTTCTCCTTAAGTTGATTAGTTGGCCCTGTTGTACTCGTTTTCACCCTGCGCGCGCGCTTTCAGCGCATTTTCCCAAGCCACCCGGTCGCCCTTGAACTGCTCGTTGTCCCAGGGCTGGGTATCCGGTTTGCCCTGATACTTGCCCTGCTTGTAGATGACGGCCGGCTTCTCTCCGCAGCCGGAAAGACCGATGGCGAGCGCGCCGATCAAAAATGCCAGCATGGCTTTTCTCATGATTATTTTCCTCCCGGCTGCGCCGCAGCTTTTTCGGGCCTGCCGTAAGCGGTGCCCCAACCCCAGATTTCCGAGCCTTTGCCGCGCTTGGTGACGCGGGTACGATAGATATCGGAAATCACGTCGGCATCACCGGCAAGCAGCGCCTTGGTCGAGCACATCTCAGCGCAAGCCGGAAGCTTACCTTCAGCGATGCGGTTGCGGCCGTATTTCTTGAACTCGGCTTCGGAGAAATTTTGCTCCGGCCCGCCGGCGCAATAAGTGCACTTGTCCATCTTGCCACGCAGGCCGAACGCGCCGTCCTGCGGGAACTGCGGCGCGCCAAACGGACAGGCGTAGAAGCAGTAGCCACAGCCGATGCACAGGTCCTTGTCGTGGAGCACAATGCCATCCTCGGTCTTGTAAAAACAATCCACCGGGCAAACTGCCATGCACGGCGCATCCGAACAATGCATGCACGCCACGGAAATGGATTTTTCTCCCGGGATGCCGTCGTCTATCGTGACTACCCGGCGCCGGTTCACGCCCCAAGGAACATCGTGCTCGTTTTTGCAGGCTGTCACGCAGCCATTGCATTCGATGCAGCGTTCCGCATCACACAGAAATTTCATTCTAGCCATTTGTCTGCTCCTTTATATGCATGATGGGTTGTTAGGCCTTGGTGACCTGACACAAGGTGGTCTTGGTTTCCTGCATCATGGTGACCGCGTCATATCCGTAGGTGGTTGCAGTATTGACCGCCTCGCCACGCACTATCGGGTGCGCGCCTTCCGGATAGTATTCGAGCATGTCCTTGCCCATCCACCATCCGGAGAAGTGGAACGGCAGGAACACGGTTCCCTGCCCGACACGCTCTGTCACCTGGGACTTCACCTTGAGGCGCGCCTTGGTTGGCGATTCGACCCACATGTACTCGTTGTTGCGGATGCCGCGGTCGTTGGCGTCCCTCGGATTGATTTCCGCGAACATTTCCTGCTGCAGCTCGGCCAGCCACGGGTTGGAGCGGGTTTCTTCGCCGCCGCCTTCGTACTCCACCAAGCGACCGCTGGTCATGATCAGAGGATATTGCTTGGAGATATCCTTGTTGGCCTGCTGTATCGTCTTAAACAGCGTAGGCAGCCGCCAGAAAGCTTTCTTGTCGTCGTGGGTCGGATACTTCTCGACCAGATCCGGCCGCGGCGAATATAAAGGCTCGCGGTGCAGAGGCACGGGATCCGGGAAGTTCCACACCACGGCGCGCGCCTTGGCGTTGCCGAAAGGATGGCAGCCGTGGTTTTTCATGGCCACGCGGATGATGCCGCCCGAGAGGTCGGTCTTCCAGTTCCTGCCTTCAGCTTCCTTCTTCTCCTCTTCCGTGAGTTCGTCCCACCAGCCAAGTTTCTTGAGCAGAACGTGGTCGAATTCGGGATAGCCGGTCGTGAGGTCTGCGCCCTTCGAGTGCGAGCCGTCTTCAGCGAGCAGATTCACACCATCCTTCTCGACGCCAAAGTTGGCGCGGAAGTTGCCGCCGCCGTCCATCATGTGCTTGGAGGTGTCGTAAAGGTTGGGGGTGCCTGGGTGCTTGAGTGCCGCATTACCGTAGCACGGCCATGGCAGACCGAAGTAATCGCCATCCAGCACATAACCGGTCTTGGCGTCCTTGCCGCCTTTGGCGCGCAAAGTCTTCACATCGAACACATGCATGTTGCGCATATGCGCTTGCAGGCGTTCGGGCGATTGGCCGCTATAGCCGATGGTCCATGTGCCGCGATTGATTTCGCGCAGCGTGTCTTCCATCTCGGGTTCGTCCATGCCACCTTTGCCTTTAACCAGCTTGATGCTTTGCTTGCCGTCCTTCTTGCCGACAAACTGGTCGGCAAAGCCGAACTTCTGCGCCAGTTGATACATGATCATCTGGTCGGTGCGCGACTCGAACAGCGGATCAATCACTTTTTCACGCCATTGCAGCGAACGGTTCGAGGCGGTAACACTGCCAGAGGTCTCGAACTGGGTGGCCGCGGGCAGCAAATAAACGCCATCCTGCCGCACCATGGCCGCCATTGCCGCGGTCGCGCTCGGATACGGGTCAATCACCACCAACAGGTCAAGCTTTTTCATCGCCTCGACCATTTCCGCGCCGCGGGACTGGCTGTTCGGGGCATGGCCCCAGTAGATGACCGCACGCAGGTTCGGACCCTGGTCGATGTTCTCGTTTTTCTCGAGCACGGCGTCAATCCAGCGCGACACCGGGATTCCTGGTTTGCCCATCATGCCCGGCGCGTGCTGGCTTTTCAGCCATTCAAAATCCACGTTCCAGACCCGGCACCAGTGCTTGAACGAGCCTTCCGCGAGGCCGTAGTAACCGGGCAGCGAATCCGGATTGGGGCCGACGTCGGTCGCGCCCTGCACGTTATCGTGGCCGCGATAAATGTTGCAGCCGCCGCCGGAGACACCGACATTGCCCAAGGCAAGTTGCAGGATGCAGCTTGCGCGGACCATGGCGTTGCCAATAGTATGCTGGGTCTGGCCCATCGCCCACACTATGGTGCTGGGACGGTTCTTGGCCATGGCTTCGGCAATCGTGTACACCTCTTTCTCGGTGAGCCCCGTCACGTCCTGCACTTTGTCGGGCGTCCATTTCATGACTTCTTCGCGCACTTTTTCCATGCCGTAGACGCGGTCATGGATGTATTGCTTGTCCTCCCACTCGTTCTTGAAGATGTGATACAGGAGGCCCCAAATCAGCGCCACGTCGCTGCCGGAGCGGTGACGGAAATACATGTCCGCCTTGGCCGCTGTGCGGGTGAAGCGCGGGTCAACCACAATCACCTTGGCACCCGCTTCCTTCGCATGTAGCGTGTGCAGCATCGAAACCGGGTGCGCCTCGCAGGCGTTGCTGCCGAGGAACAGAATCATCTTGGAGTTCTGCTCGTCGTTATACGAGTTGGTCATCGCGCCATAACCCCAGGTGTTGGCCACGCCCGCCACGGTGGTCGAGTGGCAGATACGCGCCTGATGGTCGGTGTTGTTGGTGCCGAACAGCCTGACGAATTTGCACAGCAAGTAGGCCTGCTCGTTGCTGTATTTGGAGGAACCGATCCAGAAGGTGGCATCGGGATTGCTCTCTTTGCGAATCTTGAGCAGCTTGTCGCTCACTTCAGTGAGCGCCTGATCCCAGGAAATACGTTTCCATTTGCCGCCCTCGAGCTTCATCGGATACTTCAGACGGTGCTCGCCGTGCCCGTGCTCGCGCACCGAGGCGCCTTTCGCGCAGTGCGCCCCCAGGTTGAGCGGCGAATCAAATACCGGCTCCTGGCGGATCCACACGCCGTTTTGCACTACGGCGTCAATGGCACAGCCGACTGAACAGTGCGTACACACAGTACGCTTGACCTGGATCTTGCCGTCACCCTTGGCTTCGGATGCAGCGCTGGCTTTGCCAATCATCATGTTAAATGGCAACTGGCTAGCAAAAGCACCCGTACCCACAGTGAGACCGGAGCGTTTAAGGAACGTCCGCCGGTCCATGGTTTTGCCGATCACGCCTGACAAGCTGCGGCTTAGGCGGCTGGGCATTCCTGCAACCGCGCTGGATTTTCTAGTAAGCAGCATTTTAATTCTCCTATGTATCAGACTTTAGTGGTTCGGTAGTAATTGCGAATGTGCTCGGAGACATGATAGCCCTGGCGCTTGGCTTCGTCCCCCGCCTCTGCACTGGTTTCGGCCTGGGGCACGCCTTTGGCAAGCATGGCTGCCGCTGCGCCGGCACCCCCTGCGCCAACCGCGAGCAGGAAGTTTCTCCTGCTCAATCTGCTTTTTCTTTCTGACATTTTATGTCTCCTTCCAAAAAGATCGTTGCTGCTTAAAGTTATAACATTTCGAAAGACTCAACTTCTATATTGAAAAAAACCTTTATAAAGCGCGCTACGTGCTTGTAAAAATTTGCCGCTTCCGTCTCAAGCACAGCATCGCAAAAACGCTGATACCAGGTTTGGATGTGGCGGGCGAAAAACTGCTTTTGCTGTTCCAAGCCCGCTGCGTCGCGATTTTCATCGCCGGTAATCAAATAGCGCATCACGTCGCACAGCGCGGAAAGGTGGTCCTCGGGTTCGTGCACTGACTCATTGCGGGCAAGCCCCATCTGCGCCAGATCATCCCGCAGCAGCGCAAGCGGTTTTTCCATCATGAAGCCTGCAAGGTAATATGAGCCGAACAGCATCACTTCGGGCCGCCCGACTCCGATAAACAGTTTCTCATATTCGTCTTTCACGACTTGCGTGTCACAGGCCTCTGCTGCTGCAGCGAGCGCATGCCACGCTTCTGCCAAGGGCGCGTTGGCGGTTTCCGCAACGATTTCGTCGGCGGTGGCAATGGCCCGCAGCAATTGTCCATCGGGGGCATACAACAGGCGCGCGATCAGCGCATACATGTCTGCACGCGCCACGTCTTCCTGGGCCACAGGAAGGGGACTGAATTTGACTGGAGCGACTGCTACGCTCATCAACTCCTCACATCAAAAATCGTCAGCTCGTCTTTGTTTTTCATCATGTCAACGACACGGCAATCCGCGCACATCTGCAACCGGGTAAGCGCGGCGCCTCCGCTGAACATCGAATGAGTACCAAGCTTGCCAAGCATGTTATTTATCATCTGCTTTGTGGCAAAAGGTTTTCCACAGCGGATGCAGGCGAAAACCTCGGCTTCATTGAGTATTCTCGAACTCCGCGCTTCCTTAGTCAATAGCAATCTGGGGGTAAGGTTGATGGCCTGCTCAGGGCAGGTTTTCTCGCACAGCCCGCACTGCACGCAGTTGCGCTCGATAAACTTGAGCTGAGGCACTTCCTTGCTGTCAAGCAATGCCTTTTCCGGACAGGCGCCGACACAAGCCATGCATAGGGTACAGGTATCTTTATTAACGTCTATTTTGCCGTAAGGAGCGCCGTCTGAAAGCGGGATTTCGTCTCTCGGCACGGGGGCATTTTTGGCCAAATGGTCAAAAGCAAAATCCAGTGTGGTGCGCTTTTCGTTGGAGAGGTTGAAAGTCGCCGGTTTAACCGCCTGCGCCGGTTTGAAACCCCATATTGCTTGTTCCAAAGCCGCCACCTCAGTCGCTTCGATCAGCTGGAAATGCTCGCCCTTATACCCCTGTTCTTGCAGGATTTCTTCAGCGAACCCCATTTGCGTTTGCAGTGAAACTTTGTATTGAGGCGCCTCGCTGCCGGTGGAAAGCACCATCAGTCCCGACGCGCCGAGCGCCACCGTACCCAGCATCACATCCATGCCCAGCGAGGCGACATGGAAGGTTTCAAGCGGGATAACATTGGCCGGCAGGCCTTTGCCGCGGCGGCCGAGCTTGGCAATTAACTCACGCCCATCAGTCGCATTGTGCAGCAGTAAACAGGGATCCTCGCCGCCGGCATTAAGGTAGGTCTGCAGCAGGGTTTTGATACGGGCACCCAAGTCGGCCACGCGGGGATAAGCGTAGCCCATCGCGCCTGAGGGACAGACGCTGGCACAGGCGCCGCAGCCCATACACAAGTGCGGCTCCACTTTAACGTGGTCGCCATCGGGGAAAATAGCACGGGTCGAGCAGATGTCAATGCACTTCGTACACCCGGTGATTTCCGCACGGCTGTGTGCGCAAATCGATTCCTTGTAAGTAAAGAATTTCGGCTTTTCGAATTCTCCCGTCATTTGCGCCAGTTGCGCCACCGCGCGCGCCAATTTGAGCGGATCGCGGCCCGGCGCGAAATAACCCTGCGGCGGCTGTTGCATGGTGAACAACGGAGCATCAGACAAATCGAGAATCAGATCGAAGCTGTCCGAGCGCACCGTATCGCGCCGCTCAAAATCAATCGCCCGGATTTCACCACAAGCCGCAACACACTTGCGGTGCGCTTTACACTTATCCAGATCGATCTGGTAGCTGTAATCAATCGCGTGCTCAGGGCAGACTTCGATACAGGCATTGCAGCGTGTACAAGTTTCAAGATCAATCGGGTTCACCTGGCTCCATGACACCTCAAACGCACCCAAGTAGCCCTTTAAAGCCTCGACCTTGCCGGAATACACCGGATAATCCCGCCGTACCGGAAGCTCATGGCCGCCCTTTATATCGGTCAGCAGCACGCTCACATCCCTTTGCTCGAAAAGCTGTTCCGCCCACGAAAGAGCAGCCGATGACGGGCCAATGATCAGGAGTTGCCCTGCGGATTTGTAGGAAACACTGGGAACCGGTTCGGGTTCGGGAAGCGAGGCTGCAGCTATGAGCGCCGCGATTTTAGGAGTGGCTTTGTCGGCGTCCGCCGACCAGCCTGCTTGTTCACGAATGTTGACGAAAGAAATTTCGGCATTCGGGTCGATTTGTTGGGCAAGCTCGTTGAAAAGCGGCGCCTCCTGGGTACAGGCTACCAACACCTCTCCGCCTTGTTTAAGTCCAGCTTCAAACGCAGTGGCTTGGTGGCGGCACAGTTCCTGATGCACCACTACTGGGGTTTTGAGCTGCAAAGCGCGTGTAAGCGCCTTGGCATCCAGCGGCATGGTCTTGTTGCAGTTACACACCAGTATTCTTTTGCTATCCACAGCCATAAGCCAATATATACTCTAGGAAAAGAAGCTATTCATATAAAGTATTGAGCAACAGCAAACCTATCCTTTTGCAACATTTTGTCCTAACTTGGCGTCGGATTGAGTACTGGGTTCGGTATTTTCCAGTTTGGACTCCAAAGCGGGTTGAGGCTGCTGGCGCGGCAGAGCTTCTTGGCTCTTTTGCTCTTGGATTTCATCAGAAGGCTGCTCCTTGCTGGGAGGAAATAGCAACGGATTCGATTCCATCAGTCGTGCCAGCATCTCAGGAGGGATCGGGTCGGGTTTGCCGTAATCGTCAATATATACATCAAGACCATCCATGACGTTGAAATGCGGGTCGCCGAACAATTTGCGCAGCGCTTCGCGGCGCAGCTTCTCCTCCACTTTCGGATGAAAGAAAGCAGTGTAATCCGATTCCAGATTGAGTTGTTCAACTGGCGGCAGTTTAGGCTCGTTAGCCAAAGGCTTCACCGGCTCGGTCTTGGCGAGGCTCTCCGCCTCTTTTTTGAGACGGGACCATCTGCTCAGTAAGGATTCCTTGCTTTGCATGGCTCAGCCGGTACTTTTGTCGGCCCTACGCGCAGGCGACATAAAAGATTGGGGACGCTGCCGTTTTTTGGGTTCTGGCTTGTAGTTTTGGTTTACGTAATCACCCAGCCACTCGGCAATGTCCAGCGGCATCGGCACTCCATCAACTTGTTCATTGGAATCCATCCAGCGCGCGGCTTCGTTATAGCTTACAGTGACGATGTGTGGCACGGCCAAATCTTCCTGGGGACGCCATGTGACAAAAACTTTGGGGTGGGGGGAACTCAAATTTAAATAATAGCCCTCCGCCTCATCCCTATAAAGTGTCACATCGAACCCTGGGAATAATATTTGTTTTTGCTGAGAGTCTTCGAATATGACACGCCACTGCTTATTCCCACCGCTGATGTCAGGAATAATTCCTTTCGCCTCCCACTTTTCAGAACACCACTTGTTGTCCAAATTCAGGCGTTCCATGATTACCGCTACCGATATGCTGGGATGCTCCATCGCTTTTTCCGCCATTCACCTATTTGTAGATTTTGCGCTTAGGCAGTAAAATATTCAACAAAAACAAAAAGCAACTCTCATAATAAGGGTATTTGGTGCATTTTCTTTTCTTGCTACTCATGGTCACATCTTGTTGTAATATTGATTGAAGCTCCATTTTTTCTGGAACACGTATTGTTTTACCCTAAGCAGGAACCTGACCTTTCGTAAATCATGACCCTTGGCGCCCAATCCCTAATCGACAAATACGGTCGCAGCATCAGCTATATCCGGCTCTCGGTAACCGATCGCTGTGATTTCCGCTGCAGCTATTGCATGGCTGAAGAAATGACCTTTCTGCCCCGGGAACAGGTATTGTCTCTGGAAGAATGTTTACGGCTCGCGCGGGTGT
>DASZZH010000033.1 GCA_035543335.1 Burkholderiales bacterium | reverse complement strand
GTTTGCACGAAAAATGCCCATCTGCTGCGTTGCGCTCCTCGGCATCGTAGTCCTGGCTACGACCTTCGTCGCGCGCCTTGCATCTGAGCATTTTTCGTGTCAAACGCGGCTCCCGGAGAGTTTTTCAACACCCTGTTAAGGCGGCAGCGTTCGCGCCACCACCCAGACGCTGATTTCAACCGCACCTTTCCTGCGCACCACCTTGGCAAGCTCGTCGAGGGTTGCGCCAGTGGTCATCACGTCATCGATCAGCGCCACTTTTTTTCCGGATAAATCGGCTTCGCACGCAAACGCGCCGCGGATGTTTTTAGTGCGTTCTTTCCACGGCAGTCCCGCTTGCGGCGCGCAATCGAGTACCCGGGAACAGCTGGTCGCCAACAGCGCAACTCCGGTTGCGCGCGCCACCGGCCTGGCGATTTCCAGCGCCTGATTGAAGCCGCGCTCGCGCAGTCTCGCCGCAGACAACGGCACCGGAATCAGGCAATCGACTGGAGATGCGCTTCGGGCAATGGGCTCCAGCGCGCTCGCCAGCAGCGGCGCTACCGCGAAGTTTCCCCGATACTTGAGTGCCTGAATCAAGGCGTCCACCGGAAAACTGTAGCTGAATGCAGCATAAGTACGGTCAAAAGCCGGCGGCTCGCTCAAGCACGCACCGCAGATTTCGCTTTGCGATAGCGGCACCGCGCACACCTTGCAGCAAGCAGGGGCGAGATACGGCAAATGTTCAAGGCAGGCTTGGCACAAATCCTGATTTGCAACGGTCGCGCCGCAAAGCAGGCACTCTGCCTGCAACAGCCGAATATTTAGGCAGTTGTTTAAAAATTTACAGATAGAAATTGACACTCGAACGGAAATCCTTGATAATTTAGCGAATTTTATTGTTTAGCCGAGGCGCTGCAAATCCGCGAATCAGACATTGTAATGAAGCCCGCCTCACAAATTGCAGAAATACGTCAAGCATGGCGCGTTGACGAAGTTGAAGCTTTGTTCGAGCTGCCGTTCAACGACCTGGTTTATCGCGCCCAGCAAATACATCGCCAGCACTTCGATGCCAACGCAGTGCAGCTATCCACTCTGCTTTCCATCAAGACCGGCGGCTGCCCGGAAGATTGCGCTTATTGTCCGCAAGCGGCGCGCTATCACACCGGCGTCGCCGATGAAGATATTCTGCCTGTGGCCAGCGTGGTCGCGGCGGCACGTGCAGCCAAAGACAAGGGAGCGACGCGTTTTTGCATGGGCGCCGCTTGGCGCGGCCCCAAGCAAAAAGATCTCGACAAGGTAATCGAAATGATTAAAGCCGTGCGTGTCCTGGGTTTGGAAACCTGTGCAACGCTCGGGCTTTTGAAGGAAGGCCAAGCCGAACAATTGCGCGAAGCGGGTCTCGATTACTACAACCATAACCTCGATACCGCGCCCGATTTTTACGGGAAAATTATTACGACGCGCGAGTATCAGGACCGGCTCGACACGCTGCAACGCGTGCGCAGCGCGGGCATCCATGTCTGCTGCGGCGGCATCGTCGGCATGGGCGAGACGCGTCGCGGCCGCGCCGTGCTGATCGCGCAGCTCGCCAGTCTCGATCCTTATCCGGAAAGCGTGCCGATCAACAATCTGGTGCAGGTTGAGGGCACGCCGCTTTACGGAGCCGAACCACTCGATCCGCTGGAATTCGTGCGCACTATCGCTTGCGCGCGCATTACCATGCCCAAAGCGATGGTTCGCCTTTCCGCCGGCCGGAGCCAAATGCCCGAAGCCATGCAAGCCCTGTGTTTCCTCTCCGGGGCGAATTCGATTTTCTACGGTGAGAAACTCCTGACCACCGGCAATCCCGAAATGCGGCAGGACCAGGCATTGCTCGATAAACTCGGCATGCATCCGATGTAATCTTCCGGCGCGCCTCCTTCGACCGGCTCCGGATCGGTTTGTCATCCACGATGTCTTTAGCCCAACTTCGCGGTCAACTGCAGCGCCTGGAAACCAAGGGGCTGCTGCGCCACCGGCGCATCGTGCAAAGCCAGCAAGGCGCACATGTCAGGGCGGATGGCCGCGAGCTGGTTTCATTTTGCAGCAATGATTATCTTGGCCTGGCGTCCCACCCGGAGCTGATTAAAGCCGCACGCGAAGGAGCGGAGCTTTATGGCGTGGGCGCTGGCGCTTCGCACCTGGTGAGCGGACATTTTGACGCGCATCATCAGGTTGAGGAGAAGCTCGCGCAATTTGCGGGCTTGCCGCAAGCGCTGCTGTTTTCCACCGGCTACATGGCGAACCTCGGCGTGGTGACGGCACTGCTGGGGCGCGATGATGCTTTGTTTGCCGACAAGCTCAACCATGCGTCGTTGAACGATGCCGCGCTTCTTTCGAGAGCGAAATTTCACCGCTATCCGCATCTCGACGTGCGGGCGCTTGGAAAACGGCTGGCCGCATCCAGCGCTAAACACAAGCTGGTCATGACCGATGCCGTGTTCAGCATGGATGGCGACATCGCGCCGCTGCCTGATTTGCTTGCCTTGTGCGAGCGTTTCGATGCCTGGCTGCTGATCGACGATGCGCACGGTTTCGGCGTGCTGGGCAAGGAAGGACGAGGCGCGCTTTCGCATTTCAATATGCGTTCTCCGCGCATCGTTTACATGGGGACGCTCGGCAAGGCGGCCGGCGTCTTCGGCGCTTTTGTCGCCGCCGAAAAAGAAGTGATAGCAACGCTCATCCAACTCGCCCGCAGCTATATTTACACCACTGCCTCGCCGCCGCTGCTGGCGCATGTGCTGCTGAAAAGTCTGGATTTGATAAACACTGGAAACGGTCGCCGGGCGCATCTTGCGGAACTGATTGTACAGTTGAAGAAAAACTTGCGGCTGAAAAACTGGCGCCTGGCTCAATCCCAAACGCCGATTCAGCCGCTGATCATCGGCGAATCGCACGCAGCGGTAAGGGCGAGCAAAGCACTGGCTGAAGCAGGCTTCCTGGTTCCGGCAATCCGTCCGCCGACCGTGCCTCAAGGCACGGCGCGGCTTCGAATTTCGCTTTCCGCGGACCACACGAAAGAAGATATCGGGCGGCTGGTGAACACGTTGCATGAATTAGAAAGAGCAATTTAACCGCGGAGGACGCGGAGGAAGCTTGATTCTTAGTAAATATTATGGCTCTTCCGTCCTCAGCGCCCTCTGCGGTGAAAAGGTTTTGAATTGACTTTGCACATTGAATCCACAGGCGATGGGCCGGATCTCGTGTTACTCCATGGCTGGGGCATGCACAGCGGCGTGTGGGACGGTGTGTACGTGGCGCTGGCAAAACACTTTCGCGTCCATCGCGTGGATTTTCCAGGCTATGGCAAAAGCAACGGCTGCACGCGGCATACGCTCATAGAGCTCGTGCAGTCGCTGGCCAAGGCCGCGCCTGAAAGCGTGGCGGTGTGCGGTTGGTCGCTGGGGGCGCAGGTGGCACTGACCTGGGCGCGAAATTTTGAGCGGCAGGTGAAACAATTGGTATTGGTGGCGGCCACGCCGCGCTTTGTGTGTGCCCCCGATTGGCCGCATGGAATGGAAACGCAGGTATTTGCGGAATTCGCGGCCAAGCTCAAACGCGACGGACGGACGGCGCTGAAGCGCTTCGTATCTTTGGAAACCCGGGGCGCGGAGGATGCGCGCAGTCAAAGCGCCTGGCTGCGCAAGCAACTGTTCGCGCGCGGCGAACCTGAGCAGTCCGCATTGGAGACAGGCTTGCGGATTTTGCACGACGCGGATTTACGGGAAACGGCGCAGAAACTGCGTCAGCCGGTTTTGCTTTTGCATGGCGCAGCCGATGCGCTGGTTCCGCTTGGTGCGGCATTATGGCTGAAGCAGCATTTTCCACAGGCCAGGCTTGAAGTATTTGAGCGTTGTGCCCATGCGCCGTTTTTGTCAAAGCCCGGAGAATTCGTGAAAGAACTTGCGGAATTCCTGGATGAGTGAAGCCGACCCATTTGCCCTGGACAAGCGCCTGGTACGGCTTGCTTTCGAGCGCGCGGCGGCTACTTATGATCAGGCCGCGGTGCTGCAGCGCGAAGTGGAGGGGCGCATGCTTTCGCGTCTGGACTATATCAAACTCACGCCGGATTCCATTCTCGATGCCGGCAGCGGCACCGGGCATGGCAGCCGCGAACTTAAGCGGCGTTATCCTCAGGCAAAGGTACTGGCGCTCGACATCGCCTTGGCCATGCTCGAGCGTTCACGCAGACGCAGACGCGGGCGCTGGCTGCCTTTTTTGCCGCAGCCCATTGTTCATCTATGTGCCGACATCGAACGCATGCCACTTAAGGCAGCCAGCGCCGGCATGGTGTGGTGCAACCTGGCGCTGCAATGGGTAAATCAGCCGCAGCGGGCATTTGCCGAAATGCACCACGTGTTGCAGCCGGGAGGGTTGCTGATGTTCAGCACCTTCGGGCCGGACACGCTCAAAGAGCTGCGGCAGGCCTGCTCGGGAATCGACGGCTACAGCCATGTGCATCGCTTTATTGACATGCATGATATGGGCGACATGCTGGTGCAAACGGGATTCAACACTCCGGTGATGGACATGGAGCAAATCACGCTGACTTATGTGAATGCCGTTTCCTTGATGCGCGATCTCAAGGCCATCGGCGCGCACAACGTGAGTCATGGGCGTCGTCATGGCCTGGCGGGCAAGTCGCTGCTGCAAACGGTGTCGCGCAATTACGAGAAGTTTCGCAGCGAGGGGCGTCTGCCGGCGACGTTTGAAGTGGTATACGGCCATGCCTGGAAGCCTGAAGCGCCGCGCATGCCGGATGGAAGGAAAATCATCAAAGTGGAAGCCAGACGTTGATGAGCCGGGGTTTTTTTGTCACCGGCACCGATACCGGCGTGGGCAAGACGCTGGTGGCCTGCGCTTTGCTGCATGCTTTCGCGGCTTTGGGAAAAAGCACGATCGGCATGAAGCCGGTCGCGGCAGGCGGCGCGGAAACCGCGCAAGGTTTGCGCCATGACGATGTTGAAGCCTTGCTAGCTGCAAGCTGCATTAAGGCACCCCGCATTTTGATTAATTCTTACGCGTTGAAGCCGGCGATTGCGCCGCATATCGCCGCGCGACAGGCCGGAATCGAAATCGATTTGCCGGTCATCAAAAACGCATTCAGTCAATTAGCCGGAATGGCCGAAGTTGTGATTGTGGAGGGCGTAGGCGGTTTCATGGTCCCGCTCAATTCCCGCGCAGACAGCGCTGATCTCGCCACATTACTTGGTCTTCCCGTAATTCTGGTGGTGGGGATGCGTTTGGGCTGCCTCAACCACGCCTTGCTTACCGCAGAAGCGATCGAGTCGCGAGGATTGCAACTCTCAGCCTGGGTCGCTAATTGCCTGGACCCGCAAATGCAAGCGCTCGAAGAAAATCTTGCTGCGCTTAAAGAAAGGCTTAAACAAGCCCCCTTGGGTGTGCTCGAATTTGCGGCTAGTCCGCAGCCTGCGGAAGTGGCGGCGGGCCTTGCGGTTTCCTCTTTGATTTGATAGACAAAGCAGAGCAGAAAAAAGCCTGATTGTCCTTGCCATGCCAGTTTGCCTATGCTAATTTACGCGCTTGGTTAAATTGGGCGGGTCGGGAGGCACGAGAACATGCAGTGCACCGGTGCGGATGATGCGACGGCTTACACGCTCACCGCAAGACGCAACAACTCCCTGACCACGGCGGGCCGCTGTCTGGTTTTTGGTTTCATTTTTGTGGTCTCTTTCGGCATTTCCTTGGCGTTTGCGGCATTCGGGGCGTGGCTGATTTTGCCCTTTGCCGGGCTGGAAATGCTGGTTTTGTTTGTGGCTTTCCACTATATCGATCGCCGGTCGGGCGATTACGAACGGCTTACCTTGAGCGGCGACAAGCTGCTGCTCGAGTGCCGGACAGGCGGAGAGCTCAAGCGGTTTGAATTCAACCGCTACTGGGCGCAGGTGGTATGTGACGCGACGGGAAGCCGCCTTGCGCTTCGCTCGCACGGACGGGAAGTGGAATTAGGGTGCCATCTGACGGAAGAGGAGCGCGCGAAACTCGCGCGGCAGCTGAAAGCGAAAATCCGGCAGTTCTGAGAGTGCCCGGCCGCGCGTCTACTGAGGATGGCGAGGGAATTCGTTGAATATTTGCAAATCCCTTAGGGAGATTATGTTTAACAAATTGGTAAAACATGGTGCGGCGGGAATCATTCCGGCCCTCTACGCCGGGCTGGCGCATGGCGCTTACCAATTAAACCTGCCACAGCCCGAGTCGCCGATCGCCCAGCAAATCTACGATTTGCACACGACGATTCTCCTGGTGTGCGTGCTCATCTTCTGCTTGGTGTTTGGCGTGATGTTCTACTCCATCTACAAACACCGCAAGTCCGTCGGCCACCGGGCCGAGCAGTTCCACGAAAACACTACCGTCGAAATCATCTGGACCATCATCCCTTTCTGTATTCTCGTCGGCATGGCCTATCCCGCCACCAAAACCATCCTGGCGATGAAGAACACCATCACCCCGGACATGACCATCAAGGTCACCGGTTACCAATGGAAATGGGGCTACGATTATCTGCAGGACAACGTGAGTTTTTACAGCAACCTCACCACCCCCCGAGACCAGATCGAGAACCGGGCACCCAAGGGCGAACATTATTTGCTGGAAGTGGACAAGCCGCTGGTGGTGCCGGTGGGCAAGAAGGTGCGTGTGTTGATTACCGCAAACGATGTGATTCACGCTTGGTGGGTGCCGGCCTTTGGCGTGAAGCAGGATGCCATTCCCGGTTTTATCCGCGACAGCTGGTTCAAAGTGGACAAACCGGGAACCTACCGCGGCCAGTGCGCGGAATTGTGCGGCAAGGACCATGGCTTCATGCCCATAGTGGTGGAAGCGAAGGAACAAAAGGATTATGAGATCTGGCTTGCCGAGCAGAAACAGAAGCAGGCGGCAACCCAGGTGGATGCCAACAAAACCTTCACTCTGGATGAGCTGAAAACGCAAGGAGAAAAAGTCTATAACACCAATTGCGCCGTCTGCCATCAAGCCAGCGGCGCCGGCATTCCCGGCACGTTCCCCGCGCTCAACGGCTCGAAGATTGCCACCGGCCCAAACCCAGATCATTTTAACATCGTGATGAACGGCAAAGCAGGCACGGCAATGGTCGCCTTCAGCAAGCAGCTTTCGGACGTGGAACTCGCCGCGGTAATCACCTACGAACGCAACGCCTGGAACAACAAGATCGGCGATGCGATTCAGCCCGGCGAAATCAAAGCTTTGCGCAAATGAACCGTAAATTTGTAGCTTAGACAGATTTTAAGGAGAGCAGCATCATGGACGCAGCAACTCACGCTCACGGTCACGACGATCACGCACATCATCCCGGCGGCATCATGCGCTGGGTGATGACCACCAACCACAAGGACATCGGCACGCTGTATCTGACCTTCGCCGGCTTGATGTTCTTCATCGGCGGTATCATGGCCATGACCATCCGCGCCGAGCTGTTCCAGCCGGGGCTGCAAATCGTGCGGCCGGAGTTCTTCAATCAACTCGTCACGCTGCACGGCCTCATCATGATATTCGGCGCGATCATGCCGGCATTTGTCGGCTTCGCCAACTGGCAGGTGCCGCTGATGATCGGCGCGCCGGACATGGCGTTCGCGCGCATGAACAACTGGAGCTTCTGGCTGCTGCCGCCGGCCGCGCTCCTGCTCATCATTTCCATGTTCGTTCCCGGTGGCGCCGCCGCCGCGGGCTGGACGCTCTACGCCCCGCTCTCCGTGCAATTAGGGCCGGGAATGGATCTTACGATTTTCGCCATCCACATGATGGGGGCAAGCTCGATCATGGGTTCGATCAACATCATCACCACCATCCTCAATATGCGCGCGCCGGGGATGACACTGATGAAAATGCCGCTGTTTGTGTGGACCTGGCTGATCACCGCTTATTTGCTGATTGCCATAATGCCGGTGCTGGCGGGTGCGGTGACCATGCTGCTCACCGACCGCCACTTCGGCACGCATTTCTTTAATGCGGCCGGCGGCGGCGATCCGGTATTGTTCCAGCATGTGTTCTGGTTCTTCGGCCACCCCGAGGTGTACGTCATGATTCTGCCCGGATTCGGCATCGTGTCGCAGATCATCCCGACTTTCGCGCGCAAGCCTCTGTTCGGTTATTCCTCGATGGTCTACGCAACCGCCTCGATTGCGGTTCTCTCGTTCATCGTCTGGGCGCACCACATGTTCACCGTCGGCATGCCGGCGGCCGGACAGTTGTTCTTCATGTACTCGACGATGCTGATTGCGGTGCCGACCGGCGTGAAAGTGTTCAACTGGCTCGCCACCATGTGGAAAGGTTCGATGACCTTCGAAACGCCGATGCTGTTTGCCATCGGCTTCATCTTCCTCTTCACCATGGGCGGCTTTACCGGCCTGGTGCTGGCGATCGTCCCGGTGGACATCCAGCTGCAGGACACCTATTACGTGGTCGCGCACTTCCACTACGTGCTGGTGGCGGGTGCGCTGTTCAGCATTTTCGGCGGCATTTACTACTGGTTGCCGAAATGGACCGGCAAAATGTATGACGAAACGCTGGGGAAATGGCACTTCTGGCTGTCGATGATTTTCTTCAACGTCGCCTTCTTCGTGCAGCATTTCCTGGGGCTGGCCGGCATGCCGCGCCGCATTCCCGACTATTCGCCGCAGTTCACCGAATTCAACATGATCTCGAGTATCGGCGCGTTTGGTTTCGGTCTGGCCCAGTTGCTGTTCCTGTACAACGTGATTAAAACTATCCGCAGCGGGGAGAAGGCTGCAGCCAAGTCTTGGGAGGGCGCGCAAGGGCTGGAATGGACACTGCCGTCGCCGCCGCCTTATCACACGTTTGAAACCCCGCCGCTGGTGAAGTAAGGAGGGCGCAAGCCCATGCGACATGATGAGCTGGTTTCGCGCAAAAATGGATTAAGGACCGCGCTGATTCTGTTTTCGATTGCCGCGGCGTTTCTTGTCGGGTTTGTAATCAGGCATTGGCAATGAGCGCAAAACAGGCCAACCGTATTCTGTTGAAGAAGCTGCTCGTCGTAGCAGTGGCGATGTTCGGCTTCGGTTTTGCCCTGGTGCCGTTTTACAAGAAGATCTGCGAAGTCACCGGCATCAACAATATTTTTCAGGCGGATGCGCTGGCGAAGAATACGCAGGTTGACTCTACGCGTACCGTGACGGTGGAGCTGGATGCCAATACCCGGCAGCTGGCGTGGAACTTTCGCCCGCTGCAGGGCAGCGTGAAAGTGCACCCCGGCGAGCTCACACAGGTGGTGTATGAGGTCAAGAATACATTACCCTATGCCGTAACCGGACAGGCGATACCGAGTTACGGGCCGCAGTACGCGGCGGAATATTTTAAGAAGCTGGAGTGTTTCTGCTTCACGCAGCAGACGCTGAAAGCCAATGAAGTGCGGCAGCTGCCGGTAGTGTTCATGATTGACTCCCGGCTTCCCAAGGACGTGAACACTATCACCTTGTCGTATACTTTTTTCGAGGTCGATGGCGGACGCCGGCAGCCCGGCTAGGCTGAAGCGTAACGCTATAACAGGATAGACTAAAGAGGAGTGATATCCATGACTCAACAACCTGGACGTTACTATGTGCCGGCACCATCGCACTGGCCGATTCTCGGCTCGACGGCGCTGTTTTGCATGGCGCTCGGCGCGACGTTGTGGATGAACAATCATGCGGGTATCGGGCCCTGGATCCTGGTGCTCGGCGTGTCGATACTCATATTTATGATGTTCGGCTGGTTCAGTACCGTGATCCGCGAAAGCGAAGGGGACAAATTCAACCAGCAAGTGGATGTCAGTTTCCGCTGGGGCATGAGCTGGTTTATCTTCTCCGAAGTCATGTTCTTCGCGGCGTTTTTCGGCGCGCTGTTCTACATGCGCGTTTTGTCGGTGCCCTGGCTCGGCGATTTCGAGCACAAGATCTTGTGGCCGGATTTCACCGCGCACTGGCCGGTGTCCGGGCCGGGAATAAAAGAAACCTTCACGCCGATGGCGGCGTTGGGCATTCCCGCCATCAACACGCTGCTGCTGCTTTCTTCCGGCGCCACTGTCACCTGGGCGCACTGGGGGCTGAAGAAGAACAATCGCCAGCAGCTCATCCTCGGATTGATTTTAACGATTGTGCTGGGCAGCACTTTCTTGGGGCTGCAGATGTATGAGTACGGCCATGCCTACAGCGAACTCAACCTCAAGCTCACCACCGGCGCGTATGGCGCGACGTTCTTCATGCTGACCGGCTTCCACGGTTTCCATGTGACCATCGGCACCATCATGCTGCTTACAATACTCGGCCGCTCCATCGTCGGCCATTTCAAGCCGGAGCATCACTTCGCATTCGAGGCGGTGTCCTGGTACTGGCACTTTGTTGACGTGGTGTGGCTGCTGCTTTTCATTCTGGTTTACTGGCTGTAACAGGACACGGGCGCTCAGGCTCAAGGAGGAAAACGCAGCACACTAACGAACCTCTGATTAAGCCCCACACGTGCGCGACTTAATCAGAGGTTCCCTTACAACAAGGAGGAGGAGCCCCATAGCAGCTAACAAGAAGGGGACACTGAACGCCGCATGGTTCAAGCCGTGCGGCGCTTTTTTTCTTGTGGTTACAAACCTTGAGGTGAGATCAGGCCGAAGTAAAAGCCGAGCATGAGCAGGAGAAACAGCGCGATCGAAAAAGTGATGCGCACGGTGAGCGCTCTGACGACGCGCTCTGATTGGCCTTTGTCCTTGACGAGGTAATACAGTGCGGAGCCGAGACTGAACAGGATGACTATGATGAACAGGAGTACGATGATTCTCATGTTGTTGTTCCGGGGTAGGTTATCAGTTTAGACCATTACTCCGGTGCCTGCCAGCCAACATGTTGTTTGAATTTAAACCCAAGCTTCTGTCCAGTATCGCCGCCGCGGCGATGTTCGTCCTGGTCCTGAGTTTGGGAAATTGGCAACTCAATCGCGCCAGCGAGAAACTGCGATTACAGCAACGCATCGAGGAGCTTGCCAAGCAGCCGCCAGTGCGGCTTCCCGCCAGTGAAGTGAACGCAGAGGACTACCGGTACCGCCCGGTGGAAGTCGAAGGACGCTTCGCCGGGAGCTATACGATTTATATCGATAACCGCATTTATCACGGGGTTCCGGGTTATCACGTGATTACGCCTTTGCAAATCGGGAACAGCGCACGCTACGTTTTGATTGAACGCGGCTGGATTGCGCGTGGTGACGAGCGGCGTGCGCCACTCGTGCCGACGCCTGAAAATACGTTAATAATAAACGGCCTAGCTGCAATCCCGAGCAACAAGGTGTTTGAGCTCTCGACGCAAACCGAAGAAGGAAACGTCTGGCAAAACCTGGTGCTGGAACGCTATCGCAAAGCGGTGCCGCTGGCGATCCAACCCCTGGTGATCGAGCAGCGCAACGATACGGGAGATGGATTGGTTCGCGACTGGGAAAAACCGGATGTGGGCATTAACATGCACCGCGGCTACGCGTTCCAGTGGTTTGCGCTGGCGGTGGCAGTGGCGGTTTTGTACGTGGTGGTGAATGTCAAACGCGTCCCGCAAAAGCCGCATTGAACTTTGGCTCATCCTTGCATTCTGTACCGCGCCGGTGGTTGCGGCGTATGTGGTGTTTTACTGGTGGCAGCCGCAGCAGGGGACGATGAATTACGGCGAATTGCTGCCGGTTAAGCCGCTTCCGGACTCCACCTTGCAATTGGTGGACGGGCGCGCGTTTCACATCAGCGAATTGCGCCGCAAATGGGTGCTGCTGCAAGTGGATTCGGGTACTTGCGACGAAAATTGCCGGCACAAGCTTTACACCCTGCGCCAGGTGCGCCTGACTCAGGGCAAGGACATGCAGCGCATCGAGCGCGCCTGGGTGATTGACGACAACAGCGCTCCCTCGCCCCAACTGCTGCAGGAATACTCCGGTACCTGGCTGATTCGCGGTGCCGGCAGCGCGCTGCTCAAGGCGCTGCCGGCACCAGGCTCGGCGCGAGACCATATTTATGTGGTGGACCCGCTGGGCAACTTAATGCTGCGCTTCCCGCCGGATGCCGACCCGCGCAAGATGGTGAAGGATATAACGAGACTGCTCAAAGTTTCACGGATTGGATGATGTATAGAAAATTAGTTTTGACGGCCGCCTGTCTCGGTTACCTCGTCGTGGTGTTTGGCGCGTTTGTGCGGCTCTCCGATGCGGGGCTGGGCTGCCCCGACTGGCCGGGCTGCTACGGCCATGTGACTGTGCCGCAAAGCGAAGCCGTGCTGGGGTCGGCGCAACTCGAGTTTCCCAACCGGCCGCTGGACAACACGAAGGCGTGGATTGAAATGATTCACCGTTACCTGGCCGGTACGCTGGGACTGCTGATATCGGCCATAGCAATTTATGCTTGGCGCAAACGCTTCGAGCTGCGTCAATCGCCGGCGCTACCGCTGTTTCTGTTGGGGTTGGTGATAGTCCAGGCGCTGCTCGGCATGTGGACGGTGACCCTGTTGTTGAAACCCGCCGTGGTTTCGCTGCATCTTCTGGGCGGCATGGCGACACTGGCGCCGCTTTGCTGGCTTGCGCGGCGCCAGTATGGGCCCACGGTTGCGGACGCCGCAATGGCTAAAAAATTCAATGTTTGGGCGTGGCTTGGCCTGGTGCTGCTCGCGTTGCAAATCGCGCTGGGCGGCTGGGTAAGCGCCAACTACGCGGCGCTTGCCTGCACCGATTTCCCTTTGTGCCATGGCAAGCTCGTGCCGGAAATGGATTTTGCCAACGCGTTTCATTTTTTCCGCGAGCTGGGCATGACGGCGCAAGGCGAACCGCTCTCGAATACCGCGCTAAATGCCATTCACTGGATGCATCGCCTCGGCGCAGCAGTGGTATTTGCTTATCTTGGGTTGCTGGCGCTCGGCGCGATCGCGGTTCGCAGTCTCCGCGCTCATGGCATGCTGTTGCTGGTTGTGCTCATCCTGCAAGTGGCTTTGGGTATTGCCAATGTGGTTTTCAGCCTGCCTTTGCCCCTCGCAGTGGGACATAATGCTGTGGCCGCGCTGTTACTGGTCACCGTTGTGGTGTTAAACTTCAAAATCCAATCCGCGGGCGCCGCAGTAAAGCGCCCGCTCCAGCAAAAGCCGTCGGGAGCAAGGGATGACTAGCCTGGTCTGGCAGCGAACCGCCACCCGCGCGCAGCAGTATTTGAGCTTGTGCAAGCCGCGCGTGGTCTCGCTCATCGTGTTTACCGCGGTAATCGGCATGTTTCTCGCAACACCCGGCATGATACCGATTAATATTCTTTTGCCGGCCACGCTCGGGATCGCGCTGGTGGCAGGCGCGGCGGCGGCGGTGAACTGTCTGGTGGAGATTAAAATCGACGCGGTAATGGCGCGCACTCGCTGGCGCCCGCTCCCGCGCGGCGAAATCAGCTCGCTGCAAACGCTCCTTTTTGCCGGTGTGGTCGGCGGCTGCGGCCTGTTTTTGCTTTATCGTTACATCAACCCGCTCACCATGTGGCTGACACTCGCCACCTTCGTCGGCTACGCCGTGGTCTACACCGTGTTGCTCAAGCCGCTCACTCCGCAGAACATCGTGATTGGCGGCGCATCCGGCGCCATGCCGCCGGTTTTGGGCTGGGTGGCGGTGACCGGTGAAATTTCTTCCGATGCGCTGCTGCTTTTTCTCATCATATTCGCCTGGACGCCGCCGCATTTTTGGACGCTCGCGCTCTACCGCAAGCACGACTACGCCAGGGCCGGGATTCCCATGCTGCCGGTAACCCACGGCGACAAATTCACCCGTCTGCATGTTCTCCTCTACACGCTGATTCTGGTGGCGGTGAGCCTTTTGCCGTTTTCCACCCGCATGAGCGGCCTGATTTATCTTCTCAGCGCTTGCATGCTCGGAGGCCTCTACCTCTATTTTGCTGTGCGCATCTATTCGGACTACAGCGACAGGCTGGCGCAGAGCGCGTTTCGCTATTCAATTGTTTATCTTTCCCTGCTGTTTGCGGCGTTGCTGATCGATCACTACTGGCGCTTTTAAAGCTTCTGCAAAACTGCGGATTTTACCTTGATACTTCGTTGCGCCGCTTTTTTCGATGCTCACATACTCTCCGGCTCCGCTCGAAAAAAGTCTCGCGCCTCGTCTGAAGGCAAACTTCTTGTTTCGCAGAGGCTTTAATACAGAACTTTTAAGAGTTGTAACGTTCCTATCGCCAGTTTATGAGATTTTTCTTTAAATACCTTTTTCTGGCTTCATTTGCGGCCTTGCTTGCCGGATGCGGTGCGCCGAAGGAAACATTCCAGTCCACTGACATTACCGGCGCTGATTTCGGCAGGGACTTCCATCTTACGGATCACAATGGGAAGGCGAGAAGCCTTGCCGATTTTAAGGGCAAGGTGGTCGTGCTGTTTTTCGGTTACACCCATTGCCCCGATGTGTGCCCGACCACCCTGGCAGAATTTGCGCTAACAATGAAGGAATTGGGCGAAGATGCAAAAAAAGTGCAGGTGCTGTTCGTGACAGTGGATCCGGAACGCGACACGCCGGCGCTTATCGCGCAGTACGTGCCTTCATTCAATCCGGGTTTTCTGGGTTTGTACGGCGATGCGCAAGCGACCGCTGCCGTGGCGAAGGAATTCAAGATTGTTTACCAAAAAAACGCCGGCAGCCGTCCCGGCGAATACACCATGGACCATTCCGCCGGCACTTATGTGTTCGATCCTTCCGGAAAACTGCGTCTTTTTGTGAGCTACGGGCAAGGCGCGCAGGTGCTGCTGCGCGACATCAAGATACTGCTTGCACAGAAGGGCTGATTGAAACCGCGTCAGGCGGCTTCAATCACTGCTTTCATTTTGGTGAGCGCTTTTTGCTCGAGCTGACGGATGCGCTCGGCGGAGACCTTGAATTCCGCTGCCAAGTCGTGCAGCGTCGCCGAATCTTTTTCGCGCAACCAGCGCGCTTCGATGATGCGGCGGCTGCGCGGATCGAGGCTTCCCAGCGCCCGGTTCAATCCTTCGCCTTGCAGACGGCTGGCTTGCTTGTGTTCGATGAGCCGCGACGGCTCGGCTTCGGGATCGCTTAAATACGCAATCGGGGTGAGGCCGGCTTCTTCGTCGTCATTCGCCGGCTCGAGCGCCACGTCGTGGCCGCTCATGCGCGTTTCCATTTCCACCACTTCTTCGGATTTGACGCCGAGCTGTTTCGCCACATCGGTGATTTGCTCGCCACGCAGCGGCGCTAATCCCCGCTTCAGGCTGCGCAGATTGAAGAACAGCTTGCGCTGCGCCTTGGTGGTGGCGATTTTGACGATGCGCCAGTTCTTCAGGATAAATTCATGGATTTCAGCGCGGATCCAGTACACGGCATACGACACCAGGCGCACACCGCGTTCGGGATCGAAGCGTTTCACCGCCTTCATCAGACCGATATTGCCTTCCTGGATGAGGTCGGCCTGCGGCAGTCCATAACCCATGTAGTTGCGGGCGATGGCCACCACCACGCGCAGATGAGAAAGAATCAATTGTCTTGCGGCATCGAGGTCGCCATGCTGGCGGAAGCGACGCGCGAACTCCAGTTCCTGCTCTTGGGTCAGGATCGGGAAGCGGTTTACCGCTTGGACATAACTCCCCAGGCTGCCTGCTGCCGAGGGGATAGGTAAAGTCATGGTTTGGTACATTGTTTTACCTCCTTAACCGGTATTTTAGCACTCGATGTATGAGAGTGCCAGCAGCTCTAAAAGTTCTGTCTAGTGGGGTTCAATCTGATGTAAGTATCTACTTACCGACATCCAAGAGCCCAGCCAGCCAAGCGCTGCGGAAAACAGCAAAAGATCTATCGTGTCATCTGTATTGAGCTGATTTAATTTAAAATTTTCTGAATAGAGTTTCGCCAGATCGGCGAGGCTGAGGTTTAGAATATGTATGCTGGCAGCCACAATGAGCCAGCAAGCCACCCCCCCCAATAGCCCTTGCAGGGTACCGAAATAGAGGAAGGGACGGCGGATGAAGCGATTGGTGGCCCCGATAAGTTTGGCCACCTCGATTTCTTCGCGCTGGGTGAGGATTTGCAGCCGGATGGTGTTGAAGGTAACCGCCGTCAGTGCAAAGCCGAGCAAAAGGGCGAGCAGCAGAATCGCGATTCTGCCCAGACGCAACAACGCATCCAGCCGTTGCGCCCATTGCGAATCGAGCTGCACGGTAACGACCTGGGGCCAGGTGCGGAATTCTTCCTGCAGCGCTTGCAGGGTCTGCGCCGTGGCGTTTTTGGCGCGGACGATGAAGGCGTCGGGCAGCGGATTCTGCGTGAGGCTTTGTACCACATCGTCTATGCCGGCGGCTTTTTGCAGCTCGCGCAGCGCCCGATCTTTCGGCACCAACTCGAAGTTTTTCACCCCAAGGTGGTTTTTGAGAAGGGTTTCGATTTGCATGGCATCGGCGGGGGCGGCCTGGGTGTTCAAAAAGAGGCTGATCTGCGGTTCGTTCGCCACCTGCTTCGTGAGTCCCTGCAGGTTGGCGAGCAGCACGTACAGGCCGCAGGGCAGGCTCAGCGCGATGCCGATGACGCCGATGTTAAGCAGGTTTGCAAACGGATTGCGAGTAAGGCGCTTTGCCGAAAGCCACAGTGTTTCCCAGTGCTGGACGAACCAGGCTTTCATTGCATGAGTTCCCCTTGGCGGAGTTTCATAAGCCGTGCATTGAGTTTGGCGAGCATGGTTTCATCGTGGCTCGCGATAATCACGGTGACGCCGACCTGGTTGAACGATTTGAAAAGTTCCATGATGTCGGCGGCATAAGCGGAATCCAGATTGCCGGTGGGCTCGTCGGCGAGGAGTATTACCGGGCGGCTGACGATGGCGCGGGCGATGCACAGCCTCTGCTGCTCGCCGCCGGAAAGCGTGATCGGTAGAGCTTTTTCCTTGTTGAGCAGCCCCACTTTATCGAGCGCCGCGCGCGCGCGTTTCGCGCTTTCGCGGCGGTCGAAACCAGTGATCGCGAGCGGCAGCAACACGTTTTCAAACACGGTGCGCTCAAACAGAAGTTTCTGGTCCTGAAACACCAGGCCGAAACGACGGCGCAGATAGGGAATCGCCGCCGCGCGCAGTGAGCCTGTATTCTGGCCGTTGACGATGAGGCTGCCGCTGGTGGGCCGCTCGATAGCGGCGAGGAGTTTGAGCAGGGTGCTTTTCCCGGCGCCCGAATGGCCGGTGACTCCCACCAGCTCGCCCGCTTCAATCTTGAAGCTTAAGTGCCTCAGCGCCTCCTGGCCGCCGGGGTAGCGCTTGCAGACCAGGCTGGCGGAAATCATTCGAAGAGCGCCGCAACAAATTCTTTTGCAGAGAAGGGACGCAAATCGTCCAGTCCTTCGCCGACGCCGATGAAGCGCATCGGAATGGGCTTTTCCCTGGCGATGGCGGCGATGGCTCCACCTTTGGCGGTGCCGTCGAGCTTGGTGAGGACCAGCCCGGTGAGCCCAAGCGCCGTGTCAAACGCTTTGACCTGGGCGAGTGCATTTTGCCCGGTGTTGGCGTCCAGTACCAGCAGGGTTTCATGCGGCGCGGAAGGATCCGCCTTGGCGATCACGCGCTTTACTTTCTTGATTTCCTCCATCAGATGCAGCTGTGTGGGCAGCCGGCCCGCGGTGTCGGCAAGCACGATATCCGTACGGCGCGCTTTGGCGGCATGGATCGCATCGAATATCACCGCCGCCGGATCGCCGCCTTGTTGTGCGATGACCTGGACCTTGTTGCGCTCGCCCCAGGCCATCAACTGCTCGCGCGCCGCCGCGCGGTAGGTGTCCCCCGCAGCCAGCAAGACCGATTTGCCCTGCGTTTGAAAATAGTTGGCGAGCTTGCCGATCGAAGTGGTCTTGCCGCTGCCGTTCACTCCGGCAACCATGACGATGAAAGGCTTATGGAAAGCGGTATCCAGCGGTTTCTCAAGCGGCGCGAGCAATTCCAGCAAAGCCTCTTGCAATGCCTGCTTGAGTTTAGTTGCATCCTGTAGCTTGTCGCGTTCGACTCGTACGCGCAATTGTTCGAGGAGATGACGGGTTGCGGAAACACCGACGTCGGACAGGAGCAGGACGCTTTCCAGCTCCTCATACAGCGCCTGGTCAATTTTGCCGTGGCCGCCAAACACGCTCGCCAGTTGTTGGCCCAGCTGGTTGCGAGTGCGTGCAAGGCCCCGCTTCAAGCGCTCAGTCCAGCTCGAGGCGCCGCTTTCGGTTTTGTCCTGCTTTAAGAAACTAAACATGCTGCCTGTTGTCACAAATCGCGTGCCCGGAATGAAGAAGTGCAATCCGGGTATAATTCTATTCGAAATCAACCCATCGTAGGCCAAAAATAATGAATGATATTGCCCGCGTTCTTAAGTATTCAAGTTTTGCAGCAGCTTTTCTTCTCGTCAGCTTGTTCCCCTGCACCGCCCGCGCCGTCACCGCGGAACACACGCTGAAAAACGGCCTCAAGGTGATCGTTAAGGAAGACCACCGCTCGCCGGTGGTGGTGTCGATGGTGTGGTACAAGGTCGGAAGCATGGACGAAGTGAACGGCACCACCGGTGTCGCGCATGTGTTGGAGCACATGATGTTCAAAGGTACGAAAAAGGTTCCGAGCGGCGAATTTTCCAAAATCATCGCCCAAGCCGGCGGGCGCGACAACGCTTTTACCAGTAAGGATTACACCGCCTTTTTCCAGCAACTGCACAAGTCGAAGCTCCCGCTTGCCATGAAACTGGAAGCGGACCGCATGCAGAATCTGGCGCTTTCCAGACAGGAATTTGAGAAAGAAATAAAAGTGGTGATGGAGGAGCGGCGCTGGCGCACCGATGACAAGCCTCAGGCGCTGGTTTATGAGCAGTTGCTGGCGACGACTTTCGGAGCCCACCCCTACCGCACGCCGGTCATTGGCTGGATGAACGATCTGGAAAACATGCGGGTGGACGATGCGACGCGCTGGTACCGTACCTGGTATGCGCCGAATAATGCGACACTGGTGGTGGTGGGTGATGTGAAGCCGAGTGAAGTGTTTAATCTCGCCCGGCGCTATTTTGGTGCCATCAAACCCAAAGTGCTGCCGATGCGCAAACCGCAGGAAGAACCGCAGCAAACCGGCATCCGCCGCGTCACAGTGAAAGCGCCCGCCCAGTTGCCTTACCTCATGATGAGCTACCACGCGCCGGTGCTGCGCGATGCCGAGCGCGACTGGGAACCTTACGCGCTGGAGATTCTTGGCGGCGTACTCGATGGCAACGAGTCGGCGCGGTTAAACCGTTCCTTGGTGCGCGAAACCCAGGTCGCCTCTTCCACCGGGGTGAGTTATGACAGCGACGAACGCGGTCCGGGCCTGTTTTACTTGGACGGCGTTCCCAGCGAAGGCAAAAGTGTTGCCGATTTGGAAACGGCGATACGCGGCGAGCTGCAAAAAATCATCAATGACGGCGTGACCAATGAGGAACTGAACCGGGTAAAGGCCCAGGTCATCGCCAACGAAGTATTTGAGCGCGATTCGGTCATGGCCCAGGCGCGGCAAATCGGCGCGTGGGAAATGGCGGGGCTGTCGTATAAAACGCTGGATATTCTGGTGGACAAGCTGAAAGCGGTAAGCGCGGATCAGGTACAGGCAGTGGCAAAAAAATATTTCAACGACGACAATCTCACAGTCGCGGCACTCGATCCGCAGCCTCTCGAAAACAAAAAGCCGCTCAAGGCGCCAAAAGGATTAAAACATGATTAACGTTTTTAAGTGGTGCGGCTTGGTTTTGCTTGGCGTATTCGCCGGAGCCGGACCCGCTTTTGCCATCCTGCCGATACAGAATTGGCAGACGTTGACCGGCGCTCGGGTCTATTTCGTGGAAAGCCATGAACTGCCGATGCTCGATATCAGCATTGATTTCGCCGCCGGCAGCAGCCGCGACACCCGGGAAAAATCGGGCTTGGCGAGCCTCACCCGGCACCTGCTGAGCCTGGGCGCCGACGGACTTTCCGAAGACGAAATCGCCGAAAAGCTCGCTGATGTCGGGGCGCAGCTGGGCGGACGCATCGACCAGGACCGCGCCGGCATGACGCTGCGCACCTTGAGCAGCGCGCACGAGCGCGATCAGGCGCTCGATGTTTTGTCGCGCATCGTGCAGCGGCCCGAGTTTCCCGATAAGGTGCTGGACCGGGAAAAGACGCGCATGACAGCGATGCTGAAAGAAGCGGCGACCAAGCCGGAAAGCATCGCCGAACGCGCGTTCTACTCGCTCCTCTACGGCAGCCACCCGTATGCGCTGCGCACTTCCGGGGAAGTGGACAGCCTGGAGTCGCTCAAGCGCGATGATTTAGTGCAGTTTTATCGCGCTTATTACACCGCAAACGATGCGGTGGTGGCGATTATCGGCGATGTAAGCCGCGAGACTGCGCAGGAAATCGCGGAAAAACTCACCGCGAAACTACCCGAAGCGGCTGCGCCCCCGCCGGTGCTGCCGCAAGTTCCGCTTCCGGCACAGGCGCAAAACCGTGAGATTCCGCATCCGGCGACGCAAAGCCATATTCTCATCGGCTATCCGGGCGTCAAGCGCGACGACCCTGATTATTTTGCGCTGTTTGTCGGCAACTATATTCTCGGCGGCGGCGGGTTCGCTTCGCGCTTCGTCGAGCAAATGCGGCAAAAACGTGGGCTGGTGTACAGCGTTTACAGCTATTTCATGCCGCTCAAACAGCAGGGTCCGTTCCAGATTGGCTTGCAGACCAAAAAGGAGCAGGCGGACGAGGCACTTAAAGTGGTGCGCGAGACGCTGCGCGATTTCATCGCCAAGGGGCCGACCGAACCGGAGCTCAAGGCGGCAAAGCAGAATCTGGTCGGCGGCTTTCCGCTGCGCATCGACAGCAACAAGAAAATTCTCGAGTATCTATCCGTAATCGGTTTTTACCGCCTGCCGCTGACTTATCTAGACGATTTTGTTCCCCGCGTCGAGAATGTGACTGTGGCGCAAATCAAAAGCGCCTTCCAGCGGCGCATTGATCCCGGGCACATGGTCACGGTGGTGGTGGGCGCGCCGGGCGCGGGCTGACGGCGTTTTCTCATGCGGCGCGGCAGAGTGCGCATCATCGGCGGCGAATGGCGCAGCCGTTTCATTGAGTTTCCGGCGCTGCCCGATTTGCGCCCCACTCCCGACCGCGTGCGCAAAACCCTGTTCAACTGGCTCGGCCAGGACCTCACCGGCATGACCTGTCTCGATTTGTTTGCCGGCAGCGGCGCGCTGGGCTTCGAAGCCTTATCTCGCGGCGCGCAAAAGGTGATGATGGTGGAAAAGCACCGCGTGGCGTTTCAGGCGCTGCGTGAAAACGCGCACAGGTTCAAGGCGCAAAACCTGGAACTGGTACACGCCGATGCGCTACAATTCCTGAAAGCCGACCGGAATGTCTACGATATGGTTTTTCTCGATCCGCCGTTCCGTGACGATTATCTGCCGCGCCTGCTTGCTGAGTTGCCTGCGCGCCTGGTTCCGGGAGGGCGGGTGTATGTGGAAAGCGGCGACGCCTGTGATGAGCCCGGTTGGGAGACGTGGCGCCAGGCGCAGGCCGGCCAGGTGTGTTACCAATTGCTGAAACGGAAACAACATGAATAAGGCAGTCTACCCCGGCGGTTTCGATCCCATCACCCGCGGCCATGAAGACCTGGTGCGCCGCGCCGCCAGCATCTTCGATGCCGTCATCGTGGCGGTGGCTGACAGCCGCGACAAGCAGCCGTTTTTCACGCTGAAGGAGCGCGTGGACATGGCCAAGCAGGTGCTGGCGGGCTACCAGAATGTGCAAGTGCTTGGATTTTCCGGTTTGCTGATGGATTTCTTGCGCGGGCACAGGGCGACAATCATCCTGCGCGGCTTGCGCGCCGTTTCCGATTTCGAGTTCGAATTCCAGATGGCGGGGATGAACCGCATTTTGTATCCCGATGTGGAAACGATTTTTCTCACGCCTTCCGAGCAGTACATGTTCATTTCCGCCACTATGGTGCGTGAGATCGCGACTCTGGGCGGCGAGGTGGGGCCATTCGTGCAGCCCTTGATCGCCAAGAAGCTAAGTGCCAAAATCAAAAAACCGTGATGAAGTGAGCAAATTCCATGGCGCTGATAATCACCGATGAATGCATCAATTGCGACGTGTGCGAGCCGGAGTGCCCGAACGGCGCGATTTCGCAGGGCGAGGAAATCTACGTCATCAATCCCCGGCTCTGCACCGAGTGCGTGGGGCATTACGACCGGCCGCAATGCGTGGAAGTGTGCCCGGTGGACTGCATTCCACTCAATCCGGATTACGTCGAAAGTCAGGAACAGCTGCGCGAAAAGTATCTCGCGCTTCAGGCGCAAAAAAACACTACTTCCGCTTAAATTTCAGCTAATGTAACGGCTGGAAACAGCGCCGCCTCAGGCGGCCATTTCGCGCGGCTCGTCGAAGAACAGCCTGACGGCGATCTTGTGCGAGACTTGCTTGAGCTGGTCGAGCTGGCGTTTGATCTGGCGTTCCTGCTCCTCCAGCTCGGTAATGCGGTCTTCCAGCGTGTCGGTCACCTGGTGGATGTGCTTGATGCTCTCCAGTCGTCGTTTCAGTTGCAGCTGATGCTCGCGCACCTGGGTTTCCATCGGCGCCATCACCGCCTTCAACCAGCTTTCGGTGTCGCGGTTGGCGATGGTGTAGAGGTGCACCACGCGGCTCGCCAACGTTTCGAAAAACTTGTTCATCAGCGTGGCTTTCTCGTGGGTGAGCATGGTGCAGGCAGTGTCGAAATGGCGCCGGTACCCATCGCGCAGCCGCTCCATCTCTTTAATGTACTTCAGCATCGAGAAGGCCGCCGGTGCGAGTTCGGCGAGCCCGTGCTCGGCGCCGAATTTCTTGTACATCGCTTCCATCATGGCGCGGATTTCCACGGTCTGCTTGGCGGAGCTCATCAGGTTTTCGCTGGCTTTGTTGAAAAACTCGTGCATGGCCTGCCGCAGGCTCGAGCTGAACTTGCTCTGCTCCATTGACTGACGGGTACTCTGTACCCCCGCTTGCAGCGCGTCCATGCCGAGGCAGGCGAAGAGCGCGTTGGTGTGCTGCGAAAACACGCTGCGCAGCGCCTGGAAGCGTTGCAGGCTCTTTTCGAAGTCGTCTTTTTCGCTTTTGATCCGCTGCATCATGTGCGCGACCACGTCCTGGTTCTTGCCGCGCAGCGCTTTGAGTTCTTCAAGCTGTTCGTACACGCCGGAAAGCCTGCCTTCGAGAATATGCCTGGCGTTGCCTACCATGTCCTCGACTTCGCTCTGGGTTTTTTCTCGCACGATGTCCCGTTTGCACGGAATCAGGTAGTCGGAAAGCGCCTGCTCAAGTTCCGGCAGGCGGCTTCTGGCGAGCAGCACATCGTCCCTGTTGACCTTGGCCACCAGGCCTTTCTGCGCCGACACCGGGAAGATTTGCGAAGCGTGCAGGCCCAGCGTCTCGGAACAGTATCGCACCTGCCCGGAGATCTCGTTTTCCACCAATGCCGGATTTTTCAGGTCATCCCACAAGCCGTCAATCTTGTTAAGCACGATGATGCGGCCTTTCTGCTGGCCTTGCAGATAGCTGATGTGGTTGCGCCACACCTGGATGTCGGACTTGGTGACGCCGGCATCGGCCGCCAGAATGAACAGCACCGCGTGCGCGTTCGGCAAAAGATTGAGCGTCAGCTCCGGCTCGGCGCCGATGGCGTTCAGACCCGGCGTATCCAGAATCACCAGGCCCTGTTTCAAAAGCGGATGCGGAAAATTGATGATCGCATGCCGCCAGCAGGGAATTTCCATGGTGCCGTCTTCCTTTACCAGCAACGCCTGGTCGGCATCGTCCTCGTTATACAGGCCGTAGCTCTTGGCTTCTTCCAGCGGCGCGCGCCGGGTTTCGCTCACCTGCCGGAATGCTTCCGCCATCGCTTCCCCCGAATTCACATTCAGCGGCAGGCTGCGCCATTCGTCGGGGAAGCGCTTATATTCGCTGGTGCTGGAATGCTTGGCGCGGGTTTCGATCGGCAGCAGCTGGATGCTCGGCTCGCGCGCCGGGTCGTACAGCAGTTCGGTCGGGCACATGGTGGTGCGCCCGGCGCTGGAAGGAAGCAGCCTTTGGCCGTAATCGGCGAAAAAAATCGCATTGATGAGTTCCGATTTGCCGCGCGAGAATTCGGCGACAAAAGCGACGTTCAGCTTGTCGTCGGCCAGGCGGTCGCGCAATTGCTGAATGCGTAAATTGGTCTGCGCGTCGTCGAGCTCCTGCTCGCGCAGCCAGTCGCGGTAATCGCCGACGGCCTGCGACAGTGCAATGCGCTAGCTGCTGTAGGCCTGGAGTCGCGAAACGAGGTTAGCGTTCCTCATGAGTTTAGGCGCCATCTAAGGAACCTCTGATTAAGTCCCACGCAGTTGCGACGGCGGCTTTCCGGGATGGAATGCGCGAAGCGAGGCGCAGCCAATGGCCAGACCCCCTTGGCAAGCCGAGCGACAAAGCAGACCGCCCGGAAAGCCCCGTCCCGCTGGGTTGCGGTAAAATGCGGCGTCTGCGTCGTTGCGCTCCTCGGTGTCGTAGTCCGGGCTACGACCTTCGTCGCGCGCCTTGCATCCATCCGCATTTTGCCAGCAACGCAATCCGTGAAGGACTTGATCAGAGGTTCCCTAAAACAAGGGCAAATTCTAACTCTAGCATAAACGAGATTTATCCTTAGATTTGGCAACGCGGACAAAAATAGCTGGAGCGCTGACCGAGCCGCAGCTGACGGATCACCGTCCGGCATTTGCTGCAGGGTTTGCCGGCGCGGTCGTAAACCAGATAGTGCATCTGGAAGCAGCCGAGGTTGCCGCCGCAGTCAACGAAATCGCGCAAGCTACTGCCGCCTGCCTTGATGGCGAGCATGAGCGTCTTGCGCACCGCCTTGACCAGTTTTTCATAACGCGCGGGGCCGATGCGCGAAGCGGAAGTCTTGGGATGGATGCGCGCGCGAAACAGCGCTTCATTGGCATAGATGTTACCCACGCCCACCACCACGCGGCTGTCCATCAGTGCTTGCTTGATGGCCGCGCTGCGGTTGCGCGTTTGCCGGTAAATCCAGTCGGCGTTAAACGCGTTGGTTAACGGCTCTGGGCCGAGGTTTTTGAGCAAGGGGTGCTGCAGGGGATCGCTCTCGGTCCACAGCACCGCGCCGAAGCGGCGCGGATCGTGCAGCCGCACCATCTCGCCATTATTCAAAACCAGATCGAAGTGATCGTGTTTCTGCCAGGGCGTCTCCGCGGGCAGGACTCGCAGGCTGCCCGACATGCCGAGATGCATGATCAGCGTGCCGCCCCCGCAATCCAGCAGCAAATACTTGCCGCGCCGGGCCACGCCATGGATGGCGAAGCCCTCCAGCAGGCGCGGCAAATTTGGCGGTACCTTCCAGCGCAAATTCGGATTGCGAATGGCAATCCTGGCGATGCGCTGGCCGCTTACATGCTGTTCCAATCCGCGGCGGGTGATTTCGACTTCAGGCAGTTCCGGCATGCTGGGGGGCTTATTTTTGCGCTTGGATTGCGGCGAGCGGGTCGAGCAGGCGCAACCCGATTTCCGTTGGGAACTGATAGGCGATGCCTTCATCTTCGCGCAGCAGCACCACGTCCGGCTCTTTTTGCAGTATCTGAAAGTTAACGGCAGAACCGTTGGCGAGTCGGATTTTGATGGGCGGACCTTTCTGGCCGCTCAGCGGCCGGCTGCTCATGCAGTAAGCATGTTGCCACTCGTCAGCGAAGCGGTTGAGCTGATCCTGGGTGAGCTTGATTGCAGGTGAGCTTTCCCACTTGCCTTCTTTTTGCGTCAGCGTCAGTCCCGGCAGCTCGAAACCCACCGGTGTTTCATTCTCGGTGAGCGGCCGGTGGCTCAGGAAATAATTGCTGGGCAGGCTCAGGGAACGGGTGTATTGCGGCGGAATAAGATAGACGTAGCCTTCGGTGGCGATGAATTGTTCGCGGGTGAGTGGATGCTGATCCCCAAAGCTGATTTCTTGGTTGTCGAAAGTAAGCTTGGCCCACGGCTGTTCCAGATCAAAACGCGCGAGATCAGTTGCCGGCAAGCGTTGCTTGACGGTCAGGGACAGCAGATCGAGCACGCCGGAGATCAAATTGCTGTCGGCGCGCGCCTTGATCGGCGCGGTGATGAACCAGTGGTCGCCGCGCTTTTCCACGGTAATCGGCGAATCGGCGGTTTTGGCAATCACGATTTTCTTGACCACGCCCGCCTGCAAACTGGAAAGCCTGAATTCGCTTTGCGCTTCGATTTTCGGCTTGAAGTAAAACACTGCGGCCAGAGCGCCGACTGCAACGAGCAGGATAAGGTTGAGCCAGAGCCGCGATTTCATGATTTCCTGCGACGCCACCAGATGACGCCGCCCGTCGCCAGGAACAGCAGCGGCAAGGCGATGAGAAAGCCTGCGGTAATCAGCGTGAGCGCGGTTTTCTCCAGGCTGAGATCGCTGTCATGGGCGGCGCGCGGCTGGAGGGTGATCAGATTCTCGTCCCGCGCCAGCCAGTTGATGATGTTAATGCCGAGGTCGAGATTGCCGCCGTTGCCGAGAAAAGCGTTGGCGAGAAACGCGCCCGAGCCCACCACGACCGCACGCTGTTCGCGTTGGTCTTTTTGCCGGCTGAGGGCGAGCCCCACGGTCACCGGTCCCGGCGTGTCTTTTCCCTGGTCGAAGCGCACGCTCTGATCGAGTTTGCCGGTTTCCACCCAACCGCGCTGCGCCACATTAATCAACGACGCCACATTCCAGCCCGTGTTTTCCTTAATCACCAGTTCGCGCGCCAAAGGGAACACCGTAATCAGGTTGAAATTGCGCGTAATCGGGTGCTCGCCGTAGATCGCAGCCAGCGCCCAGGTGGCCGGCGCGTTGAGTTGCTGGGCGGCGGGATCAATGACCACCCCGGGAGTCAGCCCGATGCCCAGGGTTTGCGCCAGCGCCTGCAGGCCATGCAGCGGTTCCTGGTCGACCAGCCACAACAGGTTACCACCCTTGTCGAGATAGCGCTTGAGCTTGTCGATTTCGCCCGGCAACAGATCAGTCTGCGGCTGAGTGATGACCAGTATGCTGGTATTGTCGGGAATGTCCTGCGCCACCGCCAGATTTGCCGTGCCGGTCTGGAAGCCCTTGGCAGCCAGTTGTTTTCCGAACTCGCCCAAATCATGGTTGGCCGGGCCGTTCAACTTTCTCTCGCCGTGGCCCTCGAGTTGCATCACCAGCCGCTGCTGCGCGCGGGCGAGGCGCATCAGCATGTTGGTGAAGGTTTGTTCCTTGAGCTCGGTGAGGCGTTCAGATTTGTCGCCGTACTTCACCACCATCTCGCCGTTTATTTGCACGTTGGCGCTGGCGGCGAGTTTCGGCTGCTCGGTGGGGTCAATGAATTCCAGCTTGAGGTCGGGTTTGGCCAATTGGTACGAGCGGAAGAAGTCGTGAATCAGTTTGCGCACATCACCCATGCGCGGGTCCTGCTGCGTGGCATAAGCGGTTACGGTCACCGGCCCCTTAAGCTGCTTGAGTGTATCGAGACTCGCCTTGGACAGCGAATTGCGGTTGTTCTGCGTCACGTCCCATTGCACAGGATGGTCACGCGCGAGCAGCGCAAGCAGCGTTGCCATCGCCACCAGCAGCAGCACGAAAAAACTGTTTTGCAGCAGTAACTGGATACGCAGTTTTTTATTAATTTGCATAACTAGTTAAGTTGATGAGGCCTTTAAAACGAGTATTTGGTTTCGAGACAAGGCGCGAGCTTTGATCGAAGCGGAGTGTATATGAGCAATACATGAGCATTCGAGCAAAGAGAGCAACGCAGTATCGGAGCCAAAGACGAAGTTTTCAAAGGCTTCATCCGCGCAATCGGTCGGCATCAAGACGTCTTATCGCCAGCGCCAAAAAGGCAGTGGTGAAAAGCGCAAGGAATGCGATATCCGCGGTGTCGATCAAACCACGATTGAAACTTTCAAAATGCTTGAGCAGCGACATCCAGTGCAGCCAGCTGTCAGGCGCGCCGGCCGCCGCATCAAACACCCACAAACCGAGCAGCGCGCCCAGCGTGGCGATGGCGGCGACCACCGGCTGCGCGGTGAGGCAGGAGAAGAAAAGCCCCAGCGACGCATAACCTGCCACGATGAGAAACAGCCCCAGCACATTGCCGATTATCAGGCCGTAATCGGGCTGCGTGCCGAGGCCGAGCGACACCGCCATCAGCGCGGCAAGTCCGATTACCGCGGCGAGAAACAGCAGCAGACCGAGAAATTTTCCAAGGATGATTTCGGTCATCGAAAGCGGCGCCGAGAGAAGAAACGGCATGGTCTGGTTGCGCCGCTCTTCCGCCACCAGCCGCATCGACAAAAGCGGCACCGCCATCAACAGCACCACGGCGACACTGCCAAACAGCGGCATGGCGATGAATTCGGTGGCTCCCGGAGGGTTGCTGAGTTGCAGCAATTGCGGTTGCACCAGCAAAAAAGCGTTGACACGCGACAGGAAGATCCAGGCGAAAATGGTTTGCAATACTGCTATGACAATCCACGCCAGTGGCGAGGCGAACAGCGCTTTGAGTTCCTTGGCGGCAAGGGTGAAGATCATCTCAGGTGTCTTCTTCCTTTTGCGTGAGTTGCACGAACACGTCTTCTAGACTCGCCTGCTGCCGATTCAATTGATGCAGCCCCCAGTTTTTTTCCACGGCGGTTGTTACCAACGCGTCAGTGGGATCGGTTTCCGGGCTGAACCGCACATGGAATTGACCGTCGCCGCTTTTTTCAACCGCGGTCACGCCGGCAATACGTTCCAGCTCGGCAACCGGCGGAGGATTGCGCAAACCCACCTGCAGCATGTGCCCGGCCCGCATTTGCATGAGGCTGGCTATGCCACCGCTATAGACGCCTTTGCCCTGGTGCAGGATATGTACGCGGTCGCACACGGTTTCCACTTCGGGCAGGATGTGGGTGGAGAGAATCACGCTGTGTGCTCCGCCGAGTTCGCGAATCAAAGTGCGGATTTCGCGGATTTGGATCGGGTCGAGCCCCACCGTCGGCTCATCGAGTATCACCACTTCCGGAGTGTGCACGATGGCCTGGGCGATGCCCACCCGCTGCCGGTAGCCGCGCGAGAGGCCGCCGATAAGCTGCCTGCCCACATCGTTTAGCCCGCAACGCTCCTTGGCGCGGGCGATGGTACCCTGGATTTGCTTTTTGGCAACGCGGTGCAGCCTGGCGGCAAGCTTGAGAAATTCATCGACAGTCAGGTCGCGGTATAGCGGCGGGGTTTCCGGCAAATAACCGATCAACGCTTTGGCGGCCTTGGGTTTCTCGAAAAGATCAATGCCGCAAATCCTGACGCTGCCGCTGGAGGGCGCGAGGTTGCCGCTGAGGATACGCATGGTGGTGGTCTTGCCGGCGCCGTTGGGACCCAGAAATCCCAGCACCTCGCCTTTTTTAAGCTCCAGCGTCACTTCGGATACGGCGAGGCGCGGGCCAAAGGAACGCGACAAGGCCTGCGCCGAGAGGGTAATGGTTGAAATTTCTTCGCTCATTCGGCAATAAACTCGCGCAACTCAAGCAAAACCCGCGCGCAAGAAAAAATTGCACAAGGCGCGGGTCTCTTGTAGCGAGTGCAAAATATACCTAATATGTCAATATTATTAAAGGACTTCGGCGTAATCGAAACTTCTAAGTTTTTGATTATCCGTCTAGGATACCTGCAATGAAGCAAAAATTCCTTATTCTCGCTTTGTCGGCATGGTTTTGCGCGTGCGCCCAGCAGCCGCAAAAACCGATCCTCGGTACCACCGAGGCGAGCTCCGAGCCGCAAGCAGAGGACCAGCTGGAACAGCCGGATTCCACTCCCGCTACCAAGCCGGCCAATCTTCCCAAGCAGGAATTGAACGACAGCGTGCTTTATGAATTCCTGCTGGGCGAGATCGCCGGACAGCGCGGGCAGCTGAATATTGCCGCCAAGGCTTATCTCGATATCGCCGAGGCCACCCGCGACCCGCGCATCGCGCAGCGCGCCACTGAAATCGCGCTCTACGCGCGCCAGCCGGAAGCGGCGTTGCAGGCGGCGCGTATTTGGGTGGAGACCGATCCCGATTCCGCCAAAGCGCGGCAGACCCTGGTGGCGCTGCTGGTCGGCGCACGCAAGCTAGAGGAGGCGCGTCCGCATCTCGAAAAGCTTTTGGCCGCAGAAGGCGAAAACATCGGCCGGGGCTTCCTGCAATTGAACGGGCTGCTGGCCAAGACCGCCGACAAGAACGAGGTGCTCAATTTGGTGCGCGACCTGACCAAACCGCATCCGCGGGTCCCCGAAGCGCATCTGGCGCTAAGCCAGGCGGCGTGGAATGCGGCGCAATACGATATGGCGCTCAGCGAAGTGCGCAAGGCACTGGAGCTGCGCCCCGATTGGGAACTCGCCGCTTTGTTTCAGGGCCAGATTCTGCAGCGTGACTCGAACCACCTTGCCATCGACTACCTGCACGGTTATTTGAAAAGCCATCCCAAAGCCAAGGATGTGCGCTTAAGTTACGCTCGGCTCCTGGTCGCGGAAAAAAACTACCCCCAGGCGCGCAAGGAATTTCAACAGCTGATGGCCGATTTTCCCAAGAACGCCGATGTGTCGCTGGCGGTGGGGCTGCTCTCCATGCAGCTCAATGATTACGATGCCGCGGAGGCGAATTTCAAGCAGGCGTTGAGCCTTAATTACAAGGACCAGGACAGCGTGCGCTTTTACCTGGGCCAGGTGTACGAGGAGCGCAAGCGCTACGACGAGGCGCAGCGATGGTATGGCAGCGTCGGCCCCGGAGAGTTGTATATTTCGGCCCACACCCGCTATGCCAACATGCTGGGCAAGCAGGGCAAGCTGGCCCAGGCGCGCGAATACCTGCACCAACTGGAGCCGCAGGATTTGCAGCAAAAAATGCAAATCGTGCTCGCCGAGGCGCAACTGCTGCGCGACGCGGGGCGCTACCAGGAGGCGTTTGATCTGTTGGGGCGGACGCTGGAAAAAAATCCGAATTACCCGGACTTGCTCTACG
This sequence comes from Burkholderiales bacterium, assembly GCA_035543335.1. Taxonomy (NCBI): domain Bacteria; kingdom Pseudomonadati; phylum Pseudomonadota; class Betaproteobacteria; order Burkholderiales; species Burkholderiales bacterium. Next base: position 11,006 of record DASZZH010000033.1, on the reverse strand, counting down.
ACTACGCGATGGCCGCGGAAAAATTGAATCGCCTCGATGTGCTCGAAGACAATTTGCTCAAACTGATCAAGCTCAAGCCCGATTACGCGCATGCCTACAACGCATTGGGCTACACGCTGGCGGACCGCAACGAACGCCTGAGCGAGGCGGTGGAGTTCATCCGGCAGGCGCTGCAGCTCGCGCCGGAAGACCCGTTCATCATGGACAGCATGGGCTGGGTGCAATACCGCCTCGGCAATTTCAAGGAAGGGGCGGATTATTTGCAGCGCGCGTTCGCCAACCGCCCCGATCCCGAAATCGCGGCGCACCTGGGCGAAGTGCTGTGGGCGCAAGGCCGGCGTGAGGAAGCGCAGCAGATCTGGCAAACTTCGCTCAAGGACAATCCGGGCAACGAAACGTTGCAGAATGTGATGAAGAAATTCGCCGGCAAGTGATGAGGAACCTCTGATTAAGTCCTTCGCGAATTGCGTTGCTGGCAAAATACGGATGGATGCAAGGCGCGCGACGAAGGTCGTAGCCCGGACTACGAAGCCGAGGAGCGCAACGACGCAGACGCCGCATTTTGCCGTAACCCGGAGGGACGGGGCAATCCGGTCGCATGGCTTTGTTGTTCGTCGCTGGTTTGGCCTCCACCAAACGGCGCTCCTCACGCCTCGCCCAGCACCCGGATTGCACACCGTCGCAACCGCGTGGGACTTAATCAGAGATTCCCTAGGCCGCGTTGCGATGCTTGCGCTGCTGGTTTGCGGCTGTGTTTCCATTCCGAGTAAAACGCCGTCTCATCCGCAATCGCGAGCGCAAAGCCTGCACAGCGCGCAGCAGCACGGCTTCGAGTTGTCCGGGCGGGTGGCGGTCAAATACGATGAAAAAAGCTTTTCCGGCGGCGTGCGCTGGACGCACCGCGCGGATACGGACGAAATCTGGATCCTCGCGCCGCTGGGAAAAGGGGTCGCGCGCATCGTGCGCGATGGCGCGGGCATCACGCTTACCACCGACGACCAGAAAACCTACCGCGCGCGCGACGCCGAAAGCCTGACGCGCGAAGTGCTGGGCTGGAGCTTGCCGCTTGCGGGTCTCCAGTATTGGGTGCTGGGCGTGGCCGCGCCGCAAAGCCCGGCCGATGCGCAAAGCGACAATGAGGGGCGGATTGAGCGTCTCAATCAGGACCAATGGGAAATCGCCTATCTGCGCTATAAGCCGGAACCGGAAAGCGGCATGCCGGGACGCATTCAATTGCGCCGCGGCGATTTAAACATTAGCCTGATTGTTGACAACTGGACCATCTCTTCAAATTCACGATGAATATAGCCACCTTTCCTGCTCCGGCCAAACTCAACTTATTTCTGCACGTCGTCGGACGCAGGCCCGACGGCTACCATTTATTGCAAAGCGTGCTCCGCTTTGTTGATTTCAGCGACAGCCTGAGCTTCCGGGTTATGGAGGATGGCGCAATCCGCCGCGCCCGGGAGCTTCCCGGCGTGCCGGCGGAACAGGATCTCTGCGTGCGCGCGGCGATATTGCTGCAACAAGCTAGCGGCACGCCCCTGGGCGTGGAAATCACGCTGGAAAAAAAGCTGCCGCTGGGCGGCGGTTTGGGCGGTGGCAGTTCCGATGCCGCCACCACGCTGATCGCGCTCAACCGTTTGTGGAAATTGAATTTCAGCCGTGCCAGGCTGCAACAGCTGGGACTCAAGCTCGGCGCGGATGTGCCGGTGTTTGTGTTCGGCCAAAGCGCGTTCGCCGAAGGAGTGGGTGAGGTGTTGCAGCCCATCAACCTGCCGCCGGCGTGGTATGTGGTGTTGGTGCCGAAGGTCAACGTCTCAACCGCCGAGATTTTCGCGGATTCTACATTGACACGAAACATGAAACCCATCAAAATAAACAGCTTTTTTATAGGGCAGGGTCATAACGACCTGGAACCTGTAGTCTGCCGCAAATATCCGGAAGTGGCGCAGCATCTGGCCTGGTTGAAGCAGTTCGGCCCGGCCCGAATGACCGGCTCCGGGGCGTGTGTGTTTGCCGAGTATGCGCGGGAAGAGGAGGCACGCGCCGTGCTGGCGCGGCTGCCTCGCGAGATGAGCGGTTTTGTGGCGCGGGGCCTTGACCGGCATCCCATGCATGATCTTGCCTTGTAGCGAGAATTGGGGAGTCGCCAAGTGGTAAGGCACCGGATTTTGATTCCGGCATTCGTAGGTTCGATCCCTACCTCCCCAGCCAGGTTTAGAGAGTCTTTTAGGTGAAGCAGCCTCAAGCGATCGGGGGAAGCGGCGTGGCTTATGACAGTTTGATGGTGTTCACCGGCAATGCCAACCCCAAGCTCGCCGAGCGGGTGGTGAAACATCTGAACATCCATCTCGGGCGGGCCACCGTCGACCGCTTCAGCGACGGCGAAGTAATGGTGGAAATTCTGGAAAACGTGCGCGGCAAGGACGTTTTCGTGCTGCAGTCCACTTGCTCGCCGCCCAACGAAAGCCTGATTGAATTGCTGGTGATGGTGGATGCGCTGAAACGCGCTTCCGCCGGACGTATCACGGCGGCGATTCCGTATCTCGGCTACGCGCGCCAGGACCGCAGGCCGCGCTCGGCGCGGGTGCCAATCACCGCCAAGATGGTAGCGAACATGCTGACCAGCGCGGGCGTGGACCGGATGCTCACCATGGATTTGCATTCCGACCAGATCCAGGGTTTTTTCGACATCCCGGTCGACAATATTTACGCCATGCCGCTTTTGCTGGGCGATATCTGGAAACATGATCACCAGAATTTAGTGGTGGTCTCCCCCGATGTTGGCGGCGTAGTGCGCGCGCGCGCCGCGGCGACGCCCCTGGAAGCGGATTTGGCGATCATCGACAAGCGCCGTCCCAAGCCCAACGTGGCCAAGGTGATGAACATCATCGGCGAAATCAAAGGCCGCACCTGTATCATCATGGACGACTTGGTGGATACCGCAAACACGCTGTGCGAGGCGGCGCAGGCGCTGAAAGATCAGGGCGCGGCCAAGGTGCTGGCGTATTGCACGCACCCGGTGCTGTCGGGAAAAGCGGTCGAGCGCATCGAGAATTCGGTGCTGGATGAGGTGGTGGTCACCAATACCATTCCGCTGAGTGAAGCCGCAAGGAAATGCAAACGCATTCGCTGCTTGTGCGTGGCGGAACTCTTGGGCGAGACGATGATAAGAATCAGCCACGAGGATTCGGTGAGTTCGCTGTTTATGGAATGAATTTTAAACCGCCGAGCGCGCCGAGAATTTTTTTGTTCCCTCGGCGTTCCTGGAGTCTTGGCGGTTAAGGTAAGGTTTTATCAACGGTGTTGCCTGGTCGCGGGCAATACATTTTTTGGAGTGAATCATGCAAATCGAAGTCACTGCAACATCCCGCTCGGTGCAAGGTACGGGTGCGAGCCGCCGCCTGCGCCGTGACGGCAAGGTGCCGGGCATTCTCTACGGGGGAAAAGAACCGGCGCAGGTCATTGAGCTGGACCACAACGCGCTACACCGTCTGCTCAAACAGGAAGCGTTTCACGCCTCGATTCTCAGCATGAAGGTTGACGGCAAGAAACAGCGGGTGCTGCTGCGCAATGTGCATATGCATCCCTGGAAGCCGATGGTGATGCATGTGGATTTCCAGCGCGTGGCCAAGGACCAGAAGATTCACATCAAGGTGCCGCTGCACTTCATCAATGCCGAAATCGCGCCGGGCGTGAAAGTCGACGGCGGCATCGTCAGCCACGTGATGAATGAAGTGGAAATTTCCTGCCTGCCGGACAATCTTCCGGAATTTATCGAGGTTGATCTGGCAAGCCTCGAGCTCGGGGACTCGGTGCACCTTTCCAACCTGAAGTTCCCCCAGGACGTCGAATCCACCGCCCTGGTGCGCGGCAACGATTCAGTGGTGGCGACCGTGCAAGTGCCGAAGGTGATCGTGGTCGAGGAAGCGCCAGTGGCGCCTGCGGCTGAAGAAGCGGCGGCTGTCGAGGGCGTTACGGCCGAAGCTGCGGCTGCCACCGGCGAGAAGAAAGAAGGCGAGAAAGCAACTGACAAGCCGGAAGCTGGCAAGAAAGAAGGCGGCAAAGCGCCCGAAGCTGGCAAGAAAGAAGGCGGCAAGGCAGAGAAGAAATAATTCCTTTTGTTTGATCTTGCGAAGCCCGCCGTGCTTTATTAACGAACTGGCGGGCTTTGTTCATCCAAAGAAAGAAAAATGAAACTGGTCGTCGGTCTGGGTAATCCCGGCAAGGAACATACGGCCAACCGGCACAACGCCGGTTTCCGCTGGCTTGAGCGTCTGGTCGCGGAAAAGCGCGTGACGCTCAAGGCAGAGGCGCGCTTTCATGCGCGTCTGGGACAGCTTGGCCGCGAAGGCGAAGAATGCTGGCTGATGCAGCCGCAGACCTTCATGAATGACAGCGGCCGCGCCGTCGGCGCGCTCGCCAGATTTTACAAAATTCCCGCCGCAGAGATTTTAGTGGTGCATGACGAGCTCGATTTGCCTCCGGGCGTGGCGCGCCTGAAGCAGGGCGGCGGCGTTTCCGGCCACAATGGTCTCAAGGATATCGCTGCGCATCTGGGCACGCAGGATTTCTGGCGGTTGCGCATCGGCATCGGCCATCCCGGAGAAAAAGCGCTGGTGGTTGATTACGTGCTCGATCACCCGCGTGCCGGAGAAAAAAAGCTCATCGAGCAGGCCATTCACCAAAGCCTTGAAGTCTGGCCGCTGATTGCAGAAGGCAAACACCAAGCAGCAATGCTGCGGCTTCATACGAAGCCGACCTAAGGAACCTCTGATTAAGTCCCACGCGGTTGCGACGGCGGTTTTCCGGGATGGGATGCGCGAAGCGAGGCGCAGCCAAGGGTCATCCCCCTTGGCAAGCCGAGCGACAAAGCAGACCGCCCGGAAAGTCCCGTCCCTCCGGGTTGCGGTAAAATGCGGCGTCTGCGTCGTGCTCGCCGGAGCGTGGAGCCTCGGCACGTGCGACCGCGAAGGCGAGCGCTGGCCCGCTCCGCTGCACAGCTTCGCAGGTGCGGACGCTACGCGGGCCCTCCTCGGCTTCGTAGTCCCAGCTACGACCTTCGTCGCGCGCCTCGCATTCATCCGCATTTTACCTGCAACGCAATTCGCGGAGGACTTAATCAGAGGTTCCCTAAGTGTTGAGGGTTAAGAGTTGAGTGTTGAGAGTTATCGATGCGTCGCACTTATCACGACTTGATTGTATGGCAAAGAGCAATTCGTCTTGCCAAAGAGGCCTATGCTATCTCCGAAGGCTTCCCGAGTGCCGAGCGTTTTGGGCTATCAAGTCAGATGCGTCGTTCGGCAGTATCTGTAGCAAGCAATATCGCCGAGGGCTCCTCAAGGGGTACCAAACGCGAGTTCATCCAGTTCTTAAACATTGCCCGTGGATCGTTGGCTGAACTCGAAACGCAAATAACGATCGCAGAGGAACTAGGCCTGATTTCTGATGCAAAGCAAATCCGCGCGCTGACCGACGAGATTTTCGGATTACTGAACGGGTTGATTAAATCAATGCGCCGCTAAACCCTCAACCCTGAACACTCAACTCTCAACATGTCTTTAAAATGCGGGATCGTCGGCTTGCCCAACGTCGGCAAGTCCACTTTGTTCAACGCGCTGACCAAGGCGGGAATCGCCGCTGAGAACTATCCTTTCTGCACCATCGAGCCCAACGTCGGCATCGTCGAGTTGCCCGATGCGCGCTTGCAGGCGCTGGCCGACATCGCGAAACCCCAGAAAGTCCAGCCTGCGCTGGTTGAGTTCGTGGACATTGCGGGTTTGGTGGCTGGCGCATCCAAAGGCGAAGGGTTGGGCAACCAGTTTCTCGCCCACATCCGCGAAACCGACGGCGTGGTGCAGGTGGTGCGCTGCTTCGTGAACGAGAACGTGGTGCATGTCGCCGGCAAGATTGATCCCGTCGCCGACATCGAGGTCGTCAACACCGAGCTCGCGCTCGCCGATCTGGCGACAGTCGAAAAGCAGTACGCGCGCTACGCCAAGGTCGCGAAAACGGGCGGCGACAAGGAAGCGCAGCGCATCGTTGCCATGCTCGACAAAATTCAGCCCGTGCTTGATCAGGCAAAGCCGGCACGCAGCGTGCGCCTTGCCAAGGAGGAGTTGGCGGTTCTGAAACCGCTGTTTTTATTGACCGCGAAACCGACGATGTACGTGGCCAATGTCGCGGAAGATGGATTTGAGGGCAATCCACTGCTTGACCAGGTGCGGGCACAAGCCAAGATGGAAAACGCTCCGGTAGTGGCGATATCCGCAGCGCTGGAAGCCGAAATCGCCGATTTGCCGCTGGAAGAAAAACAGGTGTTCCTCGCCGATATGGGACTGAAAGAACCCGGACTTAACCGCTTAATTCGCGTCGCTTTTGATTTGCTGGGCTTGCAAACCTATTTCACCGCCGGCCCGAAGGAAGTGCGCGCCTGGACGATACATAAGGGCGATACCGCGCCGCAGGCAGCAGGCGTGATTCACACCGATTTCGAGAAAGGTTTCATCCGTGCCGAGGTGATTGCTTATGCGGACTACATCGCCTGCAAGGGCGAGCAAGGAGCGAAAGAAGCGGGAAAGATGAAATTGGAAGGCAAGGATTACGTGGTGCAGGATGGCGATGTCGTGCACTTCCGCTTCAATGTCTAGCAGGCCGCTGAAAAACTGCTGCGGACCCCATCTGCTTTGTCAAAAGTTCGCTCATTCCTCGCCGTACTTCCTCTGTACTGTCTCGTCGTTCGCTCACTTTTTTCGCGCATCTTGGCTTCCTCGTGACGTTTTTCAGCGGCCTGGCGGTTAGACTCGAATGCTAAACCGATCGCGGCAGTCCTGGGACGGAGAACGGCGGTATGTGAATGCGGACTTCCTACGTGAGTACATCGGGGATATCATCACACCAATCTTCTATCTCGCGGGACCGCCGGGGCTGGTCGCCGGTATTACCAAAGCCGTGATCGAAGCGGGCGCAGATCCTACGCGCGTCCGGTCTGAGGAATTTGAAGGCTACTGAAGGAGGTGAGCTATGGCAGGATTCGTGAAGGTATTGAAGACGGAGGACCTCGCCCCCGGGCAGGGGAAGATGGTAGAGGTGAGCGGCAAAAAGATTGCCCTCTTCAACGTGGACGGGGACTACTATGCGATCGACGACACATGCACCCACAAAGGCGGCCCGCTATCGGAGGGTGAGCTCGCGGGTAGAGAGGTAACCTGCCCCTGGCACGGCGCGACTTTCGATGTGACAACCGGCGAAGTGCTGGGGCCTCCGGCACCCGAAGGGGTTGCCCGGTACAACGTTAGGGTTTCGGGCGATAGCATCGAAATCGAAATCTGAAAGCCCGCCGATCTTCGGGACATCGGAGCCCCGCGTAGAGGCCCAGTCCTCTTTACGTTCTCTACGCGGCCCCGCGGCCCAAGCCACGACAGCTCGATGCAATACTGCTGCGCGGCCGATCTGCGGTGTTGCGCGCTCGCTCAAGGCTCGCCGTACTCTCTTTGTACTGTCTCGCCTTTCGCTCGCCCGCGCCTAGCATCTCGGCCTGCTCGCAACGTTTTGCATCGACCTGCAATGTGCTAAATTGTTGTTTAAGAATTAACCCTCATTTCTGGGTAATGTTTTACCCCATAAATAGGGTCTAATTTAAAGCAGACCTGCGTTGCAAACATATGGCAGACGATCCACCAGCCCCACAAGCCAACGAGTTGAGAATTACGTCAACGGCGGATATCACTTCTCGCCCGCGGTACACCGACGACGTGATTCCAGAACGGAACCCGTTTAAGCGAATCATCAAACCCTACTACCTGCACGTTCCGATGCAATGTGGAATTGGTAGCTGTAAGACTTGGCACAACGACGGTTTTCTGGTGGAGCTCGAAAACGGCGACGAAACAAACATTGGTCACGTATGCGGGGGGAAATACTTCGGAACACGGTTTCTTGATGGGGTTGAGAGCTACACCCGGGGAAAGCTTCTGCCCGAGCTTCGTCTGAGACTCGGCCTTGAAAAGCCCAAGATCAATGCTGCACTACCTCAACTACGAACTTGGTGTGAACTCGAAAGCCAAGTTCTTGGTAAGCAGCGCCGGAATTTTAGGCGCATATTCCCGACCCTTAGCAAAGAACTCTCCCGGCGCGCGTCTCGCGGCGACGTGGCCGTAACCACACATAGGGAGCGGTCGAACGAGGAAATTGAAAGGCTGGGCGCACTAAATCCGAACGTTCCCCGTGAGCGGTTTCGATATGAGGAGGTTCGGGTGGCTGAATTGCAAGGCATTCGAACTTTTGACCACAACCTGCATGAACTCTTGCACACAACGCTTCTTGGAAAAGCACAAGAGTTTCTCGATGCCCCGCTCGCCACACTAAAGCTCCAGAAACTTATAGAATGGGACAGCTGGTCCCGAATCTTCGATGACGAAATGTCGCGCGCCCGCACTGTATTGACAGACGCACAAAACTTCTTTTCCTCAAACAATTTCGAGGCACTGCGCCAGCTCGGAGGATCCCCTGACGAACAAAGGATTTTACGTGTTACATCTCCCGAGAAGCTTTCTCAAGGGAACCCCAGGGATCTGTTAACCAAGGATGTTGAAAAGACACTCAACCGACAGCAACGCCGCCAACTTATGCACGGTAGTCGCAACCGGAAACAGTGAAAGTTTCCGACATTGTGCGTGCCCGTACCATGGGGCCAACTAACCAGCGCATAGAGCGGACCGGCGGGGAAGCAGCCTGCCACGTGCTCGCGCTGCAGCACGTCGCGTACCTGGTCCAGGAGCCTGGGTTTAGCTATCGTTTGTGGCCGCGAATACGGCCTATCTGGTTTTGGCATGCGAATCGGGGTTTTGTCAGGGCATTTAGTGTGCCATGCTCCCATAACGGATTGATCAGCTTGAAGGACGACAAAGACGGATGCAGAATAGGGTATCTAGACACCGTTTTTCGGCGGTCGACATTAAGTTAGCCGTTGCAAGGAACAATCACAGGGAGGGGCGCATCATGAGTTCAGAATCATCTGCAGCTACGCCGGCGCGGAGTCCTGTATTTGTTGCATCGGTGATCGCGACTGGGGTGCTGGCGGTCGGACTGGTCATAGTCGCCGCGCTTTATTTTCAAGCCACGACGGAACTCGCGGCCACAAAGGCTGAATTGGCCAAGGAGGTTGCTCGCGCTGCGGAATTGAAGACCGATCTGAACTCCGCACGCACTGAGCTTCAATCGCTCGCGGCTCAGTCGACCAAACTCAAATCCGAGATGGAAGCGAAAGAACAGGTCTTGGCTGAGGAAAAATCTCGCGCTGAATCGGCCACAACCGCACTAGAGCGCGAAAAGGCGCGCCCGCCTGCTGTTCCTGTTCGCGTCGAATTTCGGCGGTCCGGGATGGGTCGAGGATTGGTTGGCATCTTCTCCAATTACTCATCCAAACAGCTTCCTGTTGTCATCGCGCTCCATAATCCGACCACTGGCCTACGAAAGCAGTTGTCAATCCAGATAGCGCCAGGATCAAGGGCGGAATTGGGGCATCTTGAAGGGTGGCAGTTCGCATCGGGCGATCAGGTCGCAATTGGAAGCGCTGGCCATGAGGCATTGCGAGTCACCGTGCCATAAGTCAGCGGCTAACCCGGCGCCCAACTCGGACGTGCGCAGAAGCGGCGCGCGCCGGTTGGCTCCACGTTAGGCGGCAGTGGGCCGCTAGATTTACGATTCGCCAAGTTATGGCAAAAGGAGAAGCAAAATGCTCGAGACCATTGCAGTCGTCATGGTTGTCCTCTGGCTTCTGGGTTTTGTCACCTCGTACACCATGGGTGGATTCATTCATGTCCTCTTGGTCATCGCGGTCGTGGTGATTCTGATTCGTGTCATTCAAGGTCGACGCCTGTAACGACCCTGGAATGGTTCTATGCAGCGGGGCACTGGGCAGAGCGGTCCGGCTGCTCGCGGTCCCGGTTTTGATAGTCACTCCCTGGCGCGCTGTCCGTGGTGGGGATCCAAGAGTTTCTTTACTAGGAGGAGACGAAATGAACGCAGTCAAGATTGTGGCAATCGTGCTGATCGTGGCCGGCGTCCTGGGGTTGGTGTATGGCAGTTTCAGCTACACCAAGGAGACCCATGAGGCCACGCTGGGACCGATCAAGCTTTCGGTAACGGACAAGGAGACGGTCAACGTCCCAGTTTGGGCTGGCGTGGGGGCGATAGTGATTGGCGGCGTGCTCCTGCTTTTTGGAAGCAAGAAGAGCTAGCCGCTGCACCTGCTGCCTAACAAGGCGCCCCAGCCGACGTCCTTGTCGCCGCTTCGCGGCGACAAGGACGCGCCTGAGCTTGGGCGTTAGGCCGCTCAGACCCCGTGAGCATAGACTACAATCACAAACTCGAAAGGAGACAACCATGAAATCCGAACGTAGGATCCGTTGGTCCGCAGCCGTCTCCGCCACCGCGCTGTTTCTCTGCGCCACGCTGATCAGTGCCACCGCCGCGGAGGACTTCAGCGCTCTGGTCAAACGCTTGCAGCAGGAGAAACCCGAGTTCGCCAAGCGCCATCAGGCGTTGCTCGCGGAGCGCTACGAGCTTGCTGACCGCGCTGCCCCGGGTGTCACGATGTCCCGCGGGAAGCCCGTGCAGGAGGGGGTTCGCGTGAAGCTGCCCAAGGACATGACATGGGAGAGGCTCGCCGCCATGTCGCCAGAGGACATCAAGACCAAGGATCTCTGGCCAGCGGGCTTTTTCCCCCTGCCGCATCCCCACCACGAAGCGGGCGGAATGATCTTCCCCAAATTCCTCATCGAGGAAACGAAGAAGCAGACCGATCGGGATCTAACTCGCTTCGACCTCGACTTCGACTTGCCGGATCATTTCCTGCCCGAGTTCCCGGCACCGATCTATCTGACGACGCGGCCGGATCTGGGCGACGTCTCGCAAGGGAAACTGGTGACGCTCAGCAACTTCAACGAATTGTTCAAAGACATCCTCAATCCCAAGCAACTCGAAGGATTGCGGTTGCTGGT
>DASZZH010000032.1 GCA_035543335.1 Burkholderiales bacterium | reverse complement strand
GTTTGCACGAAAAATGCCCATCTGCTGCGTTGCGCTCCTCGGCATCGTAGTCCTGGCTACGACCTTCGTCGCGCGCCTTGCATCTGAGCATTTTTCGTGTCAAACGCGGCTCCCGGAGAGTTTTTCAACACCCTGTTAAGGTTGGTTTGTCGTAGAATCATCAGGGCCATTACAGCTTATCCGCATCGCCCGCCAAAGTCGATTGCAGCCCCATGCCACTGATGCCACTCCGCACACTTTTCGTTGATTTCAATTCCTATTTCGCTTCGGTCGAACAACAATTGCGCCCGGAACTGCGGGGGCTGCCCCTCGCCGTATTGCCGGTCATGGCCGATACCACCTGCTGCATCGCCGCGAGCTACGAGGCCAAGAAATTCGGGATCAAGACCGGCACCAGGGTGACCGAAGCCAAACGGCTCTGCCCTGAAATCCGCCTGGTTGAAGCGCGTCCGGCGGTGTATATCGAATATCACCACAAGCTGGTCGAAGCGGTGGAATCCTGCACGCCGGTCGAACGCGTGTATTCGATAGACGAAATGGGGTGCGAGTTGACCGGCAGCCAGCAGCAGAAGGAAAAAGCGCTGGCGCTCGCCCAAGCCATCAAGCGCAAAATCGCCAATCGCGTGGGAGAAGCCCTGCGCTGCTCGATTGGGATTGCGCCCAATACGTTTCTCGCCAAGGTGGCCTCGGACCTGCAAAAACCCGACGGCTGTGTGGTGATTGAAGAGGCCGATTTGCCGCAGTGTCTGTACCGCCTGCAATTGCGCACCCTGACCGGCATCGGCCGCAATATGGAAAAACGCCTCAAAGAACATGGCATCAATTCGGTCAAGGCGCTTTGCGCGGCGGATAAAACCTGTTTACGCCTGGCCTGGGGCGGCATCGAAGGCGAGCGCATGTATGCGAAACTCCGCGGTGAAGAAGTATTTGTTCCTCCTTCCCGGCGTGGGAGCGTCGGCCATTCCCATGTGTTGCCGCCGAAACTGCGTTCGCACGAAAAAGCCTACTCGGTTCTGAACCGCCTGCTGCAAAAGGCGGCGATGCGGCTCAGAAGCTACAACTGCATCGCCGGCGGAATGCACGTGCGGGTGAAGCATATTGACGGTAGCGACTGGGAAAACGAGCGGCGCCACGATCCCACCCAGGATACTTTGCAGCTCCTCAAGGTACTGGAAACGCTTTGGAAGGACTACCGAAAGACCCAAGTTGCGCCGCTTGCCGTGTCTTTGACGCTTTTTAATCTGGATGAGCAGGCGCATCAGTCGCGCTCGTTGTTTGATACCGGCAACAATCGCGACAAATTGAATGCGGTCATAGATTCGCTCAATTTGCGATACGGAAAAAGTGCCTTGTATTTCGGCGGCGCGCACCTGGCGCTTAAATCCGCGCCGATGCGCATTGCTTTCAACCACATTCCCGACCCCGTCATCGAAGGTAATGAATGATTTCAGAGTAAGCGACCGACTCTGCTAAAATACGGGCTGGCAAAAGGGGACGCGCCGGCAATCCCCTTGAATAACAACCTCCTGCCCGATGCAATCAAAGCAGTTTTTCCGAAAGGTGACACGATGTTTGGAAAACTGATGCCCCGCGAAGGCCGCTTTTTTGAATACTTTAACGAACATGCCGAACAACTGGTACTCGGCGCGATCGAGCTCAAAGCGCTGATGAGCGATATCGGCGAGCTGCAAATCCGCGTGCGCAACATCGAAGCCATCGAAAACAAAGCCGACCAAATCACCCACCAGACGATTCAGCTCCTGCACCAGACCTTCATCACCCCCCTCGATCGCGACGAAATCCACCAACTGATAACCAAGATGGACGACATCCTCGACCTGATGGAGGACGCCTCGCAATGCATGTTTCTCTACGATATCCGCACCGTCACCGATGAGGCGAAAAAGCTCGCGGACATCTGCCTCGCCTGCACTGAAAAGGTGCAGCTCGCAGTGTCCCATCTTTCCAACATGGACAACGCCGAATCGATTCTCAATCTCTGCGCCGAAATCGACAAGCTGGAAACCGTTGCCGACCAGGTAATGCGCTCGGCCATGGCCAAGCTCTTCCGCGAAGAGCCGGATACGCGCCATCTCTTCAAGATGAAGGAAATCTATCAGCTCCTTGAGACGGTCACCGACCGCTGCGAGGACGTGTCGAACATTATCGAAGGCATCGTTCTAGAGAACGCGTGATGCATTCTCTGCACGTAAGTTTCGAGGTAATCGTCTTCCTGATTGCCTTCGCGCTAGTGTTCGACTTCATGAACGGCTTTCACGATGCCGCCAACTCCATTGCCACTATTGTCTCCACCGGCGCTATGCGGCCGCAGTGGGCGATTGTCTGGGCTGCGGTATTCAACTTCGTCGCCTTCCTGTTTTTCGGCCTGCACGTGGCAACAACGATCGGCAAAGGCATCATCGACCCCAACATTGTCGACCATCATGTCGTGTTCGGCGCGCTCTCCGGTGCGATTGCCTGGAACCTGATTACCTGGTATTACGGCATTCCTTCCAGCTCCTCGCACGCGCTGATTGGCGGGCTTGCCGGCGCGGCGGTGGCCAAAGGCGGAGTCGGTACGCTAGTCGCAAGCGGTTTCATGAAAACCACGCTGGCCATCGTGCTCTCCCCGGCGCTCGGATTTTTGCTCGGCGGACTGCTGATGATCGTGGTGGCCTGGATCGGCGTTGCCAGTACTCCACGCAACATAGATCTCTGGTTCAAAAGGCTGCAATTTGTATCCGCGGCGTTCTACAGCCTGGGCCACGGCAGCAATGACGCGCAGAAAACCATGGGCATTATCTGGATGCTGCTGATAGCCTCGGGCCTGAGCGGCGGGCAGGAAGACTTGCCCTTCTGGGTGGTAATTTCCTGCCAAGCGGCAATGGGGCTGGGCACGTTGTTCGGTGGCTGGCGTATCGTCAAAACCATGGGCATGAGAATCACCAAGCTCAGACCGGTGAGCGGCTTCTGTGCATCGGCAAGCGGCGCCACGACCTTGTTCCTCGCCACCTGGTTGGGCGTGCCGGTATCGACGACCCATACGATTGCCGGTTCCATCGTCGGTGTGGGTTCGGTGCAAAAGCTTTCCGCGGTGCGCTGGGGCGTTGCCGGCAGCATCGTCTGGGCCTGGCTGCTCACCATCCCCTGCTCGGCGTTTATTTCCGCTGTGGCGTGGTATCTGGGCATGCAGTACTTAAAATAGGCGGGCCGCCCGAACAAAAGAAAAAGCCCACCCGCAATGGGGTGGGCTTTTTGTTTTATGGTGCCTGGCGGTGACCTACTTTGGCTTCCACATAACTTGCCACACAAGTTAGTGTTCGCCGCAAGAAGCCGCGGCAACCAACCCTACTTCGAATACAGACCCGGGCACTGTCAAGGTAGTTGTCGCATAAAACAGAATTCAAATTCTGCACGATGCGCTCATAGAAGTGGCCCCACTCGTTCAGACAGAATTTAGGTTCCGATAAGTGAAGCTCTGCGGGTTAAGCTGCCAGTTTCTGCGACAGCGAATTAAAGTACACGCTATCCGGCGTCTTGCCGTCAAGCGCCGAGTGCGGCCGGCGCTGGTTGTTGTAGAACGCGAAATAGCGCCCAAGCCTTGGCGCGCATCTAGAACCGATTCGTAGGCATGCAGATAGACCTTCCTCGTACTTGGCGCTCTTCCACAGTCGCTCGATGAACACGTTGTCGCGCCAGCAACACCATACGGGCGACCCTGCGCGCGCGGTCTGACGACCGGCGACACGCTCACGCTGCCCGGGGGAGCGCCCCTGCGCCGGCTGCAGCGGCACCCGCCGTGCAGCTTGCGGCGCCGGTGATCGCCCGCTTTGCCGTCACTCCGAGGGTTCTGCGGCATGCTCCATTGTCGCCAGGCACTGCGTCTCATGCTGGAGGCTGCCGAACCCCAGTGTGTACTGCCTGGTGAACTCTGCACCCAGGAAAAATATCTGTGCCGAGTAATAGACCCATAGCAACAATGCGATGAGCGACCCTGCCGCGCCAAAGCTCGAGGCCACGCCGCTGTTGCCTAGGTACAGGCCAATCGCATATTTTCCTAGGCTGAACAATCCCGCCGTAAAAGCGGCACCGATCCAGACATCGCGCCAGGAAAGTGGTGCATCCGGCAGCACTTTGTAGATCACCGCAAAAAGACAGGCGATGACCCCGAATGCAATCACCGAGGAGAGAATTGCGAGGATATTGTAAGAACTGCTCCAGATCCCGCCTGCATAACGTTCAAGCACGGCAAGCGCTGCGCTGAGCACGAGAGAAACGAGCAGCAGGAAGGCCAGCACCAGTACCAGTCCGAAGGAATGGAGTTGGGTTCGCAAGAACACGACTATGGCCAACCCCTTGGGTGGTTCGATGCCCCATAGTTCATCGAGGCTGCCCTTCAGTTCGACGAAGACGCTGGTGGCGCCCACCAGCAACAAGACGCTCGCTACCATGGTCGCCGCGAGCCCGGAGGCTGGATCTCGCGCGCCCGCCAGCAATGCCTGGATCGCCTGCGCACCATTGCGCCCAACCAGTCCTTCGACTTGCGCGATGATCTCGCCCTGGGCCGCTTCGGCGCCAAAGAAATAGCCGGCGCCCGCGATGGCAAGGATCAGGATGGGCGTCATGGAGAACAACGTATAAAAGGCCAGAGCTGCGCCTTTGCTGCCGGCTCGATGGTCGATCCAGGCCTTCAAAGACTTAGTCAGGACCGCATGCATGCGGCTTAACCAGCGAGGGATCGCATCCACCGGACCGGACCTGTTTCGCTTACCCAAATCAGACCGTTTGAGCCGACACGCCCGCCGCGGCGCAAAGAAACGCCGCCGCGCAGATTCTCCACACGATATTCCGAACACGGCGGCGGCGAGAATTCATGGGGTCTCGTGACAGGGCCCGGAACGAAACTGCCGCTGCCGGGCACCGCCAGGTGAATGCGCGAGTCGCGGAGCGCGCGGGCCGCGACCGCCGCGGAATCCGCGGCCGGGGTGCCTGCCTCGTTCACGACGGGTCGACTCAGCCGCGCCGCCGCGCGGCATCGTAGAGCGGCATCACGGTGGGCAACAGCGCCTGGATCTGCTGCACGCGGCTGGCTTCCGCCGGGTGCGAACTGAGAAATTCCGGCGGCCGGCCGCCCTGACTGGCATTGATCATTTTCTGCCACAACGTAACTCCGGCGCGCGGGTCGTAGCCGGCGCGTGCCGTAAGCTCCAGGCCGATACGGTCGGCTTCGTTTTCATCGGTGCGGCTGAACCTGGTCGCTATCAAGGCCTCGTAACCGGCATTTGCGACGCTGGCTGAGCCCTCGCCGAGGCCGAACAGTGCGGCGCCGATACCGATGGCGGTCTGCGCGGCCATCGCCTGGGACACCTGCTCGCGCGAATGCTCGCGCAGAGCGTGCGAAATCTCGTGCCCCAGCACGATCGCGATCTCGTCGTCGGTAAGATGCAGTTGATTGATCAGCCCGGAATAAACCATGATCTTGCCGCCGGGCATGCAGAACGCGTTGAGCTCGTTGCTGGTGATTACATTGACTTCCCATTTCCAGCCTGGCGCGTCAGCACGAAACACCCTGGTCTGCGGTTCGAGACGGCTGGCGATCGTGCGCACGCGCTGAAGCATGGCGTGATCCTGGTTGAGCGCACCCTTGCGCGACGCGTCTGATTGCAGCTTGGCATAACTTTGCGCGGCTATCTGGTCGAGCTGCCCGGAGGACACGAGCATCAGTTGCGAGCGATTCGCGCCGACCGACCCACCGGAGGTGGTAGTCTGGCAGCCGCCGAGCGCCAGCGCGGACAAGCAGAAAGATATAGCCGCTACGATTCGAAGAGTAAGCATGATTTCCCGCTGCAGTTTCAGTTGATCGACGGTTTGCGTACGCTAAGCGGCGCTCACACCCTTACTTGACGCGCATGTCGTTCTTGACGGACTTCACACCCTTGACGCCGCGCGTCACCTCGACCGCTTTGTATATATTGGCCTGGGTGCTGACGAAGCCGCTCAACTGAACTACGCCTTTGAAGGTTTCGACGTTGATTTCAGCGGATTTC
>DASZZH010000031.1 GCA_035543335.1 Burkholderiales bacterium | reverse complement strand
TGCCCCAACTATGGCACGGCGCTCGCCGCGCGTCCGGGTGGGGCGTGTTATTAGATGGCAACCTAAGATCTCTTCGCAAGGGCGGCGGCGTTCTTTGGATACGCGATTGTTCCGACTCCTAAGGCCTTTAACCTATCTTGTTTGGTGATTGCGTGAAAATTACTGTCGCTTGTCACAAAAACACCGCCACCATGCTTGATGTGACACCAAAGCCCTAAGACATCGCATTTGGCGTTTCGCCATATCTTGTCCATCGCATCGACAGGCAAGCCACGAGCCTTCGCATAGTCCACCCACATGAACTCAATGCTCGGGAACAGCACTGCATGAATGTCACTTTCCAATGTGTCCGTTTCATCAGCCATGATGCAGTGGTCCCAAAAGCAAACATCCATATACGCTAACGGGAGGAGAAGCTCTAGACCATCGAAGCCGATAGCCTTGAGTTTCTCTTGGAACTCCGAGAAATTTTGCGCATAACCCTTATTTCGCTGACGCTCGGACGCCCCGATGGCCGATACAGCGACATTGATGCCATTTCCATGGCGCGCAACGATCTCGCGAATGAAAGGTCCATCCGGCCGACCGTCCTCCACGTCGATGAGGCAATTCGTATCTAAGGTGAAGCGCGGCGCGGCAGCTGTTGCCATCTAACGTCGAAGTTCAGCGGACGGACGCAAGCGGTGCAAAGCGCCGCTTGTGGGTCCGCTGGAACGCCCTATTAGCAGTTTGCTCCTTATTTGCCGACGCCGTGTTTTTTCGCAAGCGAACTCCAAATAATTTCTGCGTCGAGAGTGCCTGATGCATCGTCTTTCTCCTTAAGCATTTCAATCGTAATAGTGGAAACTGGATAGTTCGCCGTTCCCACAAACCCAGTTGAATAACTAGTGGTGTTGACTTGCGCGGTATTCCCGTAGCCAGACACTGTACCAGTTGTGTAAGTTGATCCCGGGATGTAGAAGGATTGGGATTGTGAGGACTGTTTTTCGGTCAATATCCGGAAATACTTGTAGCCCTTTTCCTTAGTAATTTCTGAGGCTCTCATGATTGCAAAATCATCACACTCGCTTTGGGGAATACCGTATCCAGCATAAGAAACACGATAGACCCTCTCGTTAAGTTGGGTGTCCGAGTACCCCAGTTTCCACATATTGTCAGAATTGTGATAGCTCCTGCCTGTAGCGCAGCCAGCAAGAATAAGCACAAGGGTAAGCGAAATTATTTTCGTCATTTCTTGACCTCCTATGAACGGGTGCGCAGTGTTGTGGGCGCTAACGTTCGCATTGACCGGGCGCCGGAGCGCGCAGCGCGGAGGGAACCCAAAAGCGCAGCTTTTGGGCGGTCCGGTTGAGCGCGCAGTTAGATTGCGAGGTAAAGGCAGCCATGCGGTGATGGATTGACGGACACTGACATACAGTTCCACCGATGTCCTGACCGGTTGACTACCCAAATCTGTCGTATAACGCTTCCAGAATACTCGCGGCAGGCTTGTAGCCCCTACTCGTCACAAGGGCCACGACGCCGGTGACGAACAACCATCGGTGTAATAGATATTGAGCGGTGATCTTGTTACTTCTCTCTGAGATGGCCTCGTTAACTCTCGTCAGATTGCCTTCTACCCTCGTTACCAGCTCACTGATTGGTACGTTCTTGTTATCCTGGATGGAGAATATTTCACCGTCCTCTAGGAAGTTCGCCTTCTGAAGTTGGGACTTGTCTTGTTTCAGGTGAATCTGTGCATCGAAGAGTTGATATAGCTTCGGTACGAGTTCAAACCGGAAAAGCCCTATCAGTCCGGAAATCAGAAGGCAGAGCCAGCCGGCAAGTTCGATCGCGTCGGCTGCGAGAGGGCCATCGAAATCCGCCGTTTCCACCGCCAAAGCAAGTACCGTGAAGCACAAGGTCAGCACATAGAACTGGTGCTTGAGTTGGGTTTGCTGCGCTACCTGTGCATTCGTATCGGCCATTTGCGCATTCGCAATCTAACTAAAAATAGACACCAAAAGTGGTGCCTAATCCGGCAATTTTGCCTTTTGCTGCGTCATCCTGCAAGCAATTCAAGCCGTTAAGAGATTCAAGCGATTAAAATATCCAGTAGTGGGCCAATTCGATCAGAATAGGCCGTTCGCCCTGATGCTTCGACAAGCTCAACAGGCCTGTCCTGAGCAAAGCCTCCGTTCGGGAAAGCCTTCGACCACGCTACGCTAGGCTCAGGCCGAACGGCGGCTTTGTCGAAGGGCTCACCACGAACGGCTTTTTTATTTAACCCAATACCAAATATCCTGCACGGGTTCGAATCCTGTAAATCCTGTCTATTCTTGTTTTGTTGTCATCCGCGTTTATCGGCGTTCATCTGCGGTTCCATTAACTTTCCGTTAAGCGGCGGCGCGCCGCTTTTGCACGCGTCCGCGTTGAGCGGGTGGTTAGACGTGACCTCGCCTCACGCAGACGCCCAGATACATATTTGTGCAGCACGCTCGCTATTAGAGTTTGATAGGGCACTCCCTCTTCATAGGCCCGCGCTTGTATGTCCAATAGATCAGCAGCAGAAAGACGGATATTCACTCGCCTGCTCTTAATGAACGTAGCGCGCGCAGCCTCGCGAAGCACGCCTAGTTGCACCTTCGTCGGTCGCGCCGAAACCAGCGTGCCTTTTTCGTACGCACTAAGAATTCCTCGTTCGTAATGGTCAAGTTTCTTCATCGGGTTTCCTGCTTTCAAGGTAATCGCGTGTCGCCTTCCGGCTCGGGTAGTGTGCATCCCGTTTATGCGTGTTTTTCAAGGCTTCAAGCCAAGGTGCTTCTTGATGTGCCTGGCCAAGATGTTGTCAATCTCGCCATGACGAGGCACCGGCTGTTTCTGGCCGGTTACCGGATTGTGATAGATATCGTGGCGGCCGCCGTGCCGAAGAAACGTGCAGCCTTGTTGTTCGAGTTGGCGGATCAATTCACTGCGCTTCAAAGCGCAATTTCTTTCGTCTTGTAATCCTGCGGCACCTCATCCATTACCATTGACCGAAATGCGTCCTTAAGGTTTTCCTCCAGTTCTTCAATCGTCTCGCCCTGGGTCATGACTTCGGGATGTTCAAGCAACTTCCCCAGCCAGAAACGATCGCCTTTCCAGTAAACCATCGTCAATTTTTTGGCCATATGACCTCTTCCGTTGTAGATAGTTGTAGATATAGGAATAGTCTACTCCGCTGCATTCGGAGTTGCATAGCTTTGCAGATGAACGCAGACAAGAATCAAGCCGAACCGCCAAGAGGTTCCAGGAGCAAGCGAACTATAACGTTTGACATGAGCGGCAGCTACCGGCTTGCTGGTGGCTGTCCGCTCGATGGAAGGGTTAGCTGCCTTCTTGCCGCCTCAAGCTCGGCGGGCGACAACTGCTTGGTGAGAACGTAGCCGTGCAGGAACTTGGCGAGTATTGCGGTGGCCTCACGAAAGCACTCAAGGATTTCGACCCAACTGAACTCGGGGAACTTCAGGTCGGTGTCCGACACCTCGAAGGAGATAGTGTTGTCTTCGTCGCCGACGTTTGCTACGGAGTCGTAGATATGTGACCCCGAGAAGTGAACGTAGCCGGAGAGATTCTTGTAGACGGCGGGCAGCCAAGGGTACTCGGGTGAGCGCACCTCAACGAGGTGTGCATCGGATAGACGCTTTCCGTCTTTGTCTTTCATCTTGTCGATCCGTTCGCCCTTGAGAACGTGAGTTGCAAACTCGTGCGGCTTTTCGACAAGCCAGGCCGCGGAGAAGCGTAGCGACGTATCGATGTGAATTCGCAGCAGCGACCTCGCACAGACCATGTTCCATGATTCAATCATCATGTGGAACGCACGTGCGGTGCTGATGTTGCGCTTGACTGCACCGAAGGCCATGAGATCGAGCGGGAACATTGGGGCGCCCGCAGTTCCGAACACGCCGACCCCGAGCTTCAGCATTGCATCGCGGTCGGGTTCGACCTGTGCAAGTAGCGATCTAACTCGGTCGGTGTGTGAAGGAAGCGGCGCCGTCATGGTGTAGGCGGCTAACGTGTAATGGACACCAAAAGTGGTACCTAATCCGGCGAATTTTGCCTTTCGGTGCGTGATCCTGCAAGTAATTCAAGCAAACAACAGATTCAAATGATTAAAATATCCAGCACCGGTTCGAATCCTGTAAATCCTGTCTATTCTTGTTTTGTTGTCATCTGCGTTTATCGGCGTTCATCTGCGGTTCCAGTGCGGTTCTATTAACGCGTCCGCGTTGAGTGGGGGTTAAGCGGAAGCCAGCATCGCTTTGCGGATCGGCTGTGGAAGCTCAATCGGAGAGAAATAGCTTGCGGGATATAAGTAGTCTTCGCCTGATTCATCAATCACGCGAAGCTGCCTATGCTTTGCAGCCTCAGAATCAGGAAGGACCTGATAAATTTTCCTGGGCTCCAACGAAACTTCGTAGCCTTTGTTCTTTAGGCAAACGACAAATCTCTTAACTGATGTTTTCATAGTAGTTTAGTCAATGTAACGTTTGATCTTGAACTCTTTACGACCGATACCGTGAGCTTCGTACCAGTGTACCTCGGCCAGCCGAATAGAGCCATCGGAAAGCCGCACGCGAGTTGTCCCTTTACGTTTTTTCCATCGGCCGCGACCGTAAAACTTGCGCAGCCGTCCAATCTCCCGAATAGAAGAGCCAACGGCAAAAGTCTTTGTATCAGTAATCTCTCCAATGATTTCAAAATATATCAACTTATGCTTTCAAAGCGCTTCTATTCGGCGTTCATCTGCGGTTCCATTATGCGGTTCACACAGCGCTTGTTATTTAAGAAGCCCCTTGAGCTTGTCCTGCAGTTTGCTTTTGACCGCCTCTTCGGCTTTTTGCTTGACGACCTCGGTCGCGGCCGCGCCGAAATCCAGGCTGTACTGCGGCGCCTTGAACGGGCCGGACACGCGCACCGGTATGGTCACCCCTTTAAGCGAAGAAATATCCGCGCCGCCCTGGCCCTTGCCGCTCTCCACGATCGATGCTTTGGCAAGATAGTTCAGGCTGTCTTCACCGATGTTGATATCGCCGCTGCCCGTAAGCCGCAACAGCGGCGATTTCATGGAAAGATCGTCGTTGTGGGCAACGCCGTTCCTGATGTCGAAGCTCGCTTTGAGTTCGGTAAAGTCGGTCTTCTGCGACTTGTCCGCGGCCTGGGTTTGTTGACCCTTGAGCGCGCCGAGTTTGGATTTGAAGTTGCGTATCGTTTCGCCAATGTTGATGCCTTTCACCGCGCCGTCGGCGAGATTGAGCGCCGCCTTGCCGTTCAATGCTTTCTTCAGCGCGCTGACGGTGGCGCCTTGCGTGACGACATCCAGTGACAGGTTGCCCTTGCCTTCGAGCGCATCGTAATTCGCCGCGTCCTTGAGCAAGGGGCCGATGCTGATGCCCTTGAGGTTCTGTTTCACCGTGAATGCAGGGGTGGCCGCGGCATTGATGCCGATGCTGCCGTTGACAGAGCCCTGATACAGATTGGCGGCAAGCGGATTAATATCGATCTTGCCGTTCACCGCCTTGAGGTCCACGCGGACTTGTGCCGCCTTGACGTTGGCTACTTTGAGATTGCCCACCCGCAGGCTGCCGTTGGCGTTGAGATTTTTCAGCGCGGAGAGATCAATCGGCTTCTCGGGTTGATTGGTTTCGGCCGGTTTGGCTGCGGGTGCGGCTTCAGCGGTTTTCTGCGGCAGGTAGCGGTCAACATCGAGTTTGTCAATGTCCAAATCAAAATTGATGACAGGCCTGGCAAAACCGGCGACGCCCAGTTTGGCTTTCAAGGAGCTGTCTTCCAGTCTGCCGGAAAGAATGGCCTGCACGTGCTCTTTTGCCGCATCGATCGCGGCGCTGCCCTTGAGTTCGCCGGAAACGCTCTTGTTGGGAAGACCGGGACCGCTGACGGTGAAATTGGCGGCAATCGCGGGAAGGTTGAATTGCATGTCCTTGAGATTGCCGGAGAGCGGCGTGGAAAGTTTCGCTTTCAGCGTTTGCTCGCCCTGTTTTGCGTCGAGTTCCAGATTGATCGCACCGGTCTTGAACGCCTGCTGCGTGCCCTGCAGCGCCGACACGGTCAGATGGGCGGTAGCGTTGTTCTGGCCGCTCATTTTCGCCAGCAAAACCACTTTGTCGCCGGAAAATTTTTCCTGCGCCAGGTTGATTTTCGGGGCATCGAGGCTGACATCCAGATTGTCCTTGTCCTTGACGCCGGTCACGCTGAGCTTGAGCTTGTCGACGCTGAATTCCTTGCTTTGCAATTTGGCACCAACATTGCCTGCGGCGTTAATCGCCAGTTTGGTGATGCCCGCCGCTTCTCCCTTCAGCGCCAGATCAAACGCTTCCAGCAAATAATTTTGGCCCGCAAGATCAAATGTCAGCCGCGTCTTGAGGCGGATATTCAGATCGAACTTGGGCTGGTTGCCCGAGACGTTGAAAGCCGCTTCAATCTGCCCCGGCGTACCGTTGGCGATGCGTCCCGTTTTCAAATGGACATCGCGCAATGTGTATTTGGCGCCGGAACCCTCGTCGGTGTAAACCAGCGTGGTGTTTTCGATATCGACATGGCCGATGTCGAACTGGGGCGCACCCGGCTTCGCTTCGGCCTTGGCCCCAGGCTTCGCTTCGCCCGCGTTGATCAAATCGTCAATATTGGTGTGGCCGTCCTTATGCCGGATGAGATTCGCGCGCAGGCCCTTGACTTCCACTTCATCCACCACCACCTGCTTGCTCAGGAGCGGCATGAGCTTCAGTGATACGCGCGCGCTGTCCACGGCGGCAAACTCCTTGTCGGACTGGTGCTCGCTCAAGGCCAGCTTGGGCAGATTGACGCCGATGCTGGGAAAGAAAGAAAGCTTGATGTCACCATCGATTTTCAGCGTGCGCTGCTGTTTTTCCTTCACCAGCTGCACGATTTGCGGCTTGTACTGATTGGGATCGAATGTGGCGGCGATATACGCCACAATGGCCAGCACAACCACGACCAGGCCGCCCAGCGCGAAGAACCCGTATTTAAAAATGTTTTTCATAGTCTGAACCTTTTGGGGCAGTTATAAGCTGGAGCGGGTGATGGGAATCGAACCCACGTCTAAAGCTTGGGAAGCTTTCGTTCTACCATTGAACTACACCCGCGTGATAGAATTCCATTGTATCCAATTCATGGCAAATGACAAAATGATAGCGCTGACCATCAACGGCGAACCCCGCCATTTTGACGAGCGCCTCAACCTCACCCAACTGCTGGAAAAGCTGGAGCTAAAGGGCAGGCGGCTGGCGCTGGAAAGAAACGGCGAAATCGTGCCGCGCAGCCGTTTCAACGATGAAATTCTCCGTGACGGCGATCAGTTGGAAATCGTCATCGCCGTCGGCGGCGGGTAAAGCTTTAAACCGCAGAGAACGCAGAGAAAGGCCAACTCAATCTTTTAACCGCCGATGAACGCAGATAAACGCAGTCCATTCGATTTCATTCGGGATAAGTTGTGGTTTCATCGGCGACTATCGGCGTTTATCGGCGGTCAGGATTGATTAGTTTTGCCTTCCTCCGCGTCCTCCGCGGTAAAATATTCAATTAGACTATGGACAATTTGATCATCGCCGGCAAAACCTATACTTCGCGCTTGCTCGTGGGCACCGGCAAATACAAGGATTTCGCGCAGACCCGGGCCGCGATCGAGGCAAGCGGCGCGCAAATCGTCACCATCGCCATCCGCCGCACCAATATCGGCCAGAACCGCGGCGAGCCCAGCCTGCTGGATTTCATCCCGCCCTCAACCTACACGATTCTCCCCAACACCGCGGGCTGCTACACGGCGGAAGATGCAATCCGCACGCTGCGCCTGGCGCGCGAGCTTTTGGACGGGCATGATTTGGTGAAGCTCGAGGTGCTGGGCGACTCGCATACGCTTTATCCCGACATCGTGGAAACCTTGGGCGCGGCGGAGAAATTGGTCAAGGAGGGCTTCAAGGTGATGGTCTATACCTCGGACGACCCCATCGTGGCGAAGCAGTTGGAGGAAATCGGCTGTGTCGCAGTGATGCCGCTCGCATCACTGATTGGGTCGGGAATGGGCATTCTCAATCCGCATAACCTGCAAATCATTATCGCCAACGCCAAAGTGCCGGTGCTGGTGGATGCCGGCGTGGGCACCGCTTCCGATGCGGCGATTGCGATGGAGCTCGGCTGCGACGGCGTGCTGATGAACACCGCGATCGCCGCCGCGCAAAATCCGGTGCTGATGGCTTCCGCCATGAAAAAAGCCGTCGAAGCGGGGCGCGAGGCGTATCTCGCCGGACGCATGCCGAAAAAAATCTATACCGCCTCGCCCAGCTCTCCCGAGAGCGGCATCATCGGCCAAAACAAAGCCGCGTAACCGCCCCGCACTTTCCGATGAAACCGATAAGGAGTTACGTCCTGCGGCAGGGCAGGATTTCCAATGCCCAGAAACGGGCGCATGAAACCCTGCTGCCTAAATATGGCATTCCGTATGCCGCATCACTGCTTGATCTCAACCGTGCGTTTGGCCGCATTGCTCCGAAGATTCTGGAAATCGGCTTCGGCATGGGCGAATCCACCGCAACGATTGCCGGAGAGCATCCCGAAAACGATTACCTCGCTATAGAAGTGCACACGCCGGGCGTGGGCAGTCTGCTTAAGCAAATCGATGCCGCAGAATTAAGCAATGTGCGGATTATCCAGCATGACGCTATGGAAGTCTTGCAACAGATGCTTGCACCGGATTCGTTTTCCGGCGTGCATATTTTCTTTCCCGATCCCTGGCCGAAAAAGCGCCACCACAAGCGGCGCCTGATCCAACCGGATTTTGTTTCGCTCCTGTGCCAACGAATGAAAACAGGAGCTCATTTGCACGTAGCGACGGACTGGCAGAATTATGCCGAGCATATTCTCGCTGTGCTCGACGCCGAACCGGGGCTCGCCAATACGGCTGAAAATTACGCCTCACGTCCCGCCTACCGCCCGCTCACCAAGTTCGAGCAGCGGGGGTTGAAGCTGGGGCATCGGGTATGGGATTTAGTCTTTAAAAGAATCCAGGACATTCAAAATAACAACGAAGCGAATTGACATACCCCCTGTGAGCCGCCGAGCAGCGGAGCTTGGGCGGGAGAAGTCGGCGAGCACTGTCTGAGCGCGCAGCGCGAGTTGCGCAGCCGCCCGCCTAAGCGAGCAGCGCAAGGGAATCCAAAGGACGGCGAACCGGGGCGGCGTTTCTTTGGTGACTTTCTTTGCCCGGCCAAAGAAAGTCACCCGCTGCCGGGCGGTCCCGGCTCTTGGATGAATATCTGCAAAAGGTCATTTAGAAACCGCTGCCCGCGTAAAGTCGGCGCGATATTCCGGCGATCGCGAACGATGAGCCCGCGTCGTTCCGCTTCATCCAGCTCCCTTTGCACGGCGATGATCGGCAATCCTGTCCGCTCTTCAAACAAGCCGGCGGGAAAACCTTCGATGAGGCGCAGCGCATTCATCATGAATTCGAAGCCAAGATCACGGCTTGCGATTTCATGCTCTTCCTGCACCGGCGTGCCGAGGAGCGTCTGATTCATATACTCCTTCGGCTGCTTGTAGCGCATCTGGCGGATTATTCTTTGCGGCATGCTGATTTTGCTGTGCGCGCCGGCGCCGATGCCCAGATAATCGCCGAAACGCCAGTAATTGAGGTTATGCCTGGATTGAAAGCCTTCCCGCGCGAAAGCGGAAGTTTCGTAATGCCTGTAGCCGTTATCCGCCAGAGCTTCTTCTATCGTTGCCTGCATTTGCGCGCTCAACTCATCATCCGGCAGCCGCGGCGGATAACGATGAAACAGCGTATTCGGCTCTATGGTCAGGTGGTAGGCGGAAATATGCTGCGGCGAATATGAAATTGCGGCCTCGATGTCCTGAAGCGCTTCTCCCGGCATCTGCCCCGGCAGCGCGTACATCAAATCCAGATTGATATTATCGAAGTGCCTTTGCGCGATTTCGACGGCGCGGCGCGCCTCAAGATCATCATGGATGCGTCCCAGCGCTTTGAGGTGTCCGGGATTGAAGCTTTGGATGCCGATGGAAAGGCGGTTCACGCCGGCGGCGCGAAAAGCCGCGAACTTCGTTGCCTCAAAGGTTCCGGGATTGGCTTCCAGCGTAATTTCAGCGCAGGCATCGAGGGTCAATCGCGCGCGTACCGCGGTGAGAATAGCATCTATCGTTTCCGCGCTCATGATGCTCGGCGTGCCGCCGCCGAAGAATACGCTGTGAATTTTGCGGTCCCTGATTTGCGGCAGCACCGATTCCAAGTCCGCCATCAGCGCTTCTACATACTGCTTTTCAGGCGGCTCGGCGCGAATTTCATGTGAATTGAAGTGGCCGCGTGACTCGGCGTGCGAAGCATCGGGGCGGGAACGCGGCCGGGGCGACTTCGGTGATGAGCTAATCAGATGACCAGCCGTATCCCCCGACTCGGCGCGAATTTCATGTGAATTGAAGTGGCCGCGCGAC
Organism: Burkholderiales bacterium; assembly: GCA_035543335.1. Lineage (NCBI taxonomy): Bacteria > Pseudomonadati > Pseudomonadota > Betaproteobacteria > Burkholderiales > Burkholderiales bacterium. The sequence goes on along the minus strand of DASZZH010000031.1, from coordinate 15 downwards.
TCGGCGTGCGAAGCA
>DASZZH010000030.1 GCA_035543335.1 Burkholderiales bacterium | reverse complement strand
CCTTGGGGACGGCGCGGGTTTCGGCGCATGCCTTTGTCGCTCGCCGCTTATTGGAGAATAACCCAACGGCGCGGCTCGCTTCGCGGCCTGCATCCGAAACCGCAGCCGTCGCACTATTCGTTTCATTATGTTAGAGGCTCTTAAATGCCATGAAACAACTGCAAACCATCATTGACGAGGCCTTTGAGCGGCGCGCCCAAATCACCCCGCAGAATGCCGGGGCCAGGCTCAAAAAAACCGTCGCGCAAGCCGTCGAACTCCTGGATGCGGGCAAACTCCGCGTCGCGGAAAAAATCAACGGCCAGTGGGTGACCCATCAATGGGTGAAAAAAGCCGTGCTGCTCTCCTTCCGCATCAACGACAATATGGCGGTAAAAGGCGGGTTCACGAATTATTACGACAAAGTGGCAAGCAAGTTTGCAGGTTACGGCTTCAAAGCATTTCGTGAAGGCGGGTTTCGCGTCGTGCCCCCTGCCACCGCGCGCAAAGGCGCCTATATCGCGAAAAATGTCGTGCTCATGCCCTCATACGTCAACATCGGTGCTTACGTGGACGAAGGCACCATGGTGGATACCTGGGTTACCGTGGGTTCATGCGCGCAAATTGGCAAAAATGTACATCTTTCGGGAGGGGTCGGCATCGGCGGCGTGCTGGAGCCGGTGCAGGCCAACCCGACGGTTATAGAAGACAATGTATTCGTCGGCGCTCGCTCTGAGGTCGTGGAAGGCGTCATCGTCGAAGAAGGCGCGGTGATTTCAATGGGTGTGTTCATCGGCCAAAGCACCAAAATTTTTAATCGCGAGACCGGTGAAATCACTTACGGCCGCGTTCCCCCCGGCTCGGTAGTGGTTTCCGGAAACCTGCCTTCGGCCGACGGCAAATACAGCCTGTATTGCGCCGTCATCGTCAAACAAGTGGATGCCAAGACCCGCGCCAAAGTGGGGATTAACGAACTTTTGCGCGGCGCATAGTCTCAGTAGCGGCAGGGTTTTTGCTTGGATATCCTGGAAATGGGCCACAACCCTTTAATTTTTGTCCGAATTATTGGCAAAATGGACAGGTCAGTCGAATAACTTGTGCCTGGAGGCTGCAATACCCACAAAAACGACTATACTGAGTACGATCAAAAAGTTAAGCCCCAGGGCGCTACCGACAATGCGGACTGGGCAGCGAGGGATGTGCAATGAAGTTCCTTGACGAACTAAAAAAAGAAGCCGAAGAACGAAAGCAGCAGGAGGCGTTGGAAACCCAATCCAAGCTCTCTGCGCTCGGCCAGAATTTCATGCAGCTGCAGGCCAAGCTGCGTGAGATTTACGCTTACCTTGACGACCTCGTTAAACAACTCAACGTAGTCAAGCCCATAGTGTTGCGTTCTTATTACATCGAAGGGCTAGGCAATTTCGAGGGCCTCAACCAGAAGGAATACGCGCTCAACAAAACTCACAAAAGCATCGACAACAAGGATTTTATCGACACGATCACCTTGCGCCTCAAATGCACCGCCGAAGGCGCGCTGTCAATGGAAAAGGACACGCCGGGGTTGATCAAAACGATGTGCGAGTACTTGCGGGACTTTAAAATCAAGTTTGAACTGCAGGAAATGAAAAACCAGCGCGGCTTCGTCGACCGCGCGGTATTCAAGGTGCCCCGTGAAGTACCGGTGACGGTTGCCTTCAACGGCAACCTCGAAAAGTCCACTATAAAAATTCAGGTTAAGAATCTGGAAAGACTTGGCGAAAGCACCTTTACCTATGGAATCGACGAGATCGATGAGCAGTTGCTCGATGAATTTTCCAAATTGCTGGTCGGCAAGCCCAACCATTTCCGTCAGCTCGGCAAACACCAATCCACAGTGCGCACTCCACTGAGCAAAACCAGCATCCTAGACACCCAGTACAAGATAGAACAAGAACCCGAAGCAAAAAAAAGCCTACTGGGCTCCATTAAAAACAAATTTTTCTCTTAGACGTGCAACTTTCCCAGGTCTTCAAGCTGATGGCAGAGAAACAGGCTTCGGACGCCTTTTTCTCAAGCGGCTCGCCCCTCCATATTAAAATCAACGGCACCACGGTACCGGTTAATCCCTCGCCGCTGGATTCTGAGCTCATCAAGAAAATTGCTTACGAATTGATGACGGAAACGCAAATTCGCGAGTTCGAATCCACCCTGGAAATGAATTTCGCGCACGCCGTGCCTGACCTGGGCAATTTCCGCATTAACCTCTTCCGTCAGCGCGGACATCCCGCGATGGTGATCCGTTACGTCAAGGAAAACATTCCCGCCATTGAAGATCTCGGTATGCCGGTTTTCCTCAAGGATTTGATCATGGAAAAACGGGGGTTCGTGCTGATTGTCGGCGCCACCGGCTCCGGAAAGTCGTCAACGCTTGCCTCGATGCTGGATTACCGCAACGCCAACAAGCCGGGACATATTCTCACCATTGAAGAGCCGATCGAGTTTGTCTTCAAGCACAAAAAGTGCATCGTCAACCAGCGCGAAGTCGGCATGGATACCAAATCTTTCTCGAACGCTTTGGTAAACGCCATGCGCGAAGCGCCGGATGTCCTGATGATCGGCGAAATCCGCGACAAGGAAACCCTGCAGCATACGCTGATTTACGCCCAGACCGGCCACTTGTGCCTTTCCACATTGCACGCCAATACCACCTACCATGCGCTCAACCGCATCGTCAATTTCTTCCCGCACGAGTCGCGCTCGAGCCTGTTACTCGATCTTTCCATCAGCCTGCGCTGCGTGCTGTCGCAGCGCCTGGTAAAGAGCGTGGATGGAAAGCTTCTCCCTGCCGTCGAAGTGTTGCTTAATACTGCACGGATTGCCGAACTCATTCAAAAAGGCGAGTTTGACCAAATCAAGGAAGCCATGGACCAAAGCCTTTATCCCGGCTCGCAAAGTTTCGAGCAAGCCCTGTTCCGGATGTTTCGGGCCGGGAAGATCAGCAAAGACGAAGCCTTGCTCAATTGCGATTCGCCCACCAATATGCTGTGGATGATCAACAATGCCGCGCAAGTCAAAGATCAGCCCAACGTCACCCTATTCGATATAATGCTCGGCGAGCCTGTCAAAAAGGAAAGCGAAGATTTCACGCTGAGCCTGGAAATGCTCAACAAGCTGAAAAGCTGACCTGCTTTCCTCACTCAAAGCAGCAGGAACATTCGGCATGAACTCGCCGTCGTTTATTATTGAGGCCACGAAATGAAAACATTTCTATCTTTGCTCCTAGCGCTGATCAGCCTGAATGCGGTCGCGGGCTCCCCGCCGTTTATGAGAAACACGTCAAAGCCGACCTCGATGGAACTTATGCCAGCGTTAGCAAGGCACTGGAAGACAGCAATTTTTTCGTGGTGTTCGAAGTGGATATCGGCAAGAATGTCGCCAACTTCGCCAAAAAATAGGGCGAGGATTACAACCGCAATAAGCTGGAAGGCATCAAAAGCACGGTGGTCTGCAGCGCCTGGTATGTGAATCAAATCAGAAATGCCGATCCTTCCATGCTGGCGCTCTGCCTTCTGCACGTCACGCTTACCCACAAAGCGGGCGTGACCTCCGTTTTGTTCATCCGGCCGACCACGGTTGCGCGAGACAGCGGTGCTGAAAAAATCGCCAAGGAAATCGAAGACAAAATCGTCAAAGCATATAGAAAGTGCGTTCAGTGAATAGCACGCTGGAACTGGTCAAGGCGCTGCTCGCCCGCCGCTCGCTCACACCCGATGATGCCGGCTGCCAGGAGATTTTGATCGAGCGCCTAAAGCGCGCGGGCTTTCGCGTGGGAAAAATGCGTTATGGTTCGGTAGATAATTTTTGGGCGCGGCGCGGTGAATCGCGGCCGGCCATCTGCTTTGCCGGCCACACCGATGTAGTGCCCGCCGGCCCGCTGGAGCAATGGATGAGCGATCCGTTCACGCCCACCGTGCGCGACGGCATGCTGTTTGGGCGCGGCGCCGCCGACATGAAGACCTCGCTCGCCGCCTTTGTCACCGCCATTGAAGCGTTTGTGGCCGAACACCCCAAGCACAAAGGTTCGATTACGTTGCTGGTCACCTCGGACGAAGAAGGCATGGCTGTCAATGGCACCGCCAAAGTCGTCGAAGCACTGAAGGCCCGCGGCGAAGTTCTTGACTACTGCATCGTCGGCGAACCGACTTCGATCAACAAACTGGGCGACATGATCAAGAACGGCCGCCGCGGCTCCCTCTCCGGCACGCTGCTGGTAAAAGGCGTACAGGGGCATGTCGCTTACCCGCACCTAGCCAAAAACCCGATCCATCTCGCCGGGCCCGTCATCGCCGAACTGGTGCAAACCGTCTGGGATAAAGGCAATGAATGCTTCCCGCTGACGACCTGGCAAATCTCAAATATCCATGGCGGCACCGGAGCGCTCAATGTCATTCCCGGCGCAGTGGAAATCAAGTTCAATTGCCGTTTTTCCACTGCCAGCACGGTTGAATCGCTGAAATCCCGTATTCACGCAATACTCGACCGCCACCAACTTGAGTACGACTTGGAATGGACGTTGTCGGCTACGCCGTATCTGACCACCAAAGGCAAGCTGGTCGAGACTGTAAGTGGCGCCATTCAGTCTGTTACCGGCATTGTGCCGGAACTTTCCACTACTGGTGGCACCTCCGATGGCCGATTTATCGCCGAAATCTGCCCGCAAGTGGTGGAATTCGGACCCCTCAATGCAAGCATCCATAAACTCAATGAGTGTGTGGCCATTCCCGATATTGAGCGTCTCGGTCAGATCTACCGGCAAATCCTGATTAACCTGCTAGGGAACCTCTGATTAAGTCCCACGCGGTTGCGACGGCGGCTTTCCGGGATGGCCCGCCGTAATGTTGCGCCTCGGAACGTGCGCAGTGAAGGCGGGCCAAAAGCGCTCGCGCCGCGGTTGCATCCCCAGGGGGCCCCTGCTCCGTGCTTTGCGAGCGCATGCGCGAAGCGAAGCGCTGCCAAGGGGCAGCCCCCTTGGCAAGCCGAGCGACAAAGCAGACCGCCTGGATAAGCGCCCCGAACTCGGACTTGCGCAGCGTGGTGCGGGCAGGGGCGCAAGCTGCCGCAAGAGGACCAACTAAACGGGGCGCCCATGCTGCCGCTCCCGCACCCCAAGCTTCGCTTACCATGTCGCGGCAGCCGTCCCATCCGGGTTGCGGTAAAATGCGGCGTCTGCGTCGTGCTCGCCGAAGCGTGGAGCCTCGGCACGTGCGACCGCGAAGGCGAGCGGTTGGCCCGCTTCACTGCACAGCTTCGTAGTGCGCCCCGGACTCGGTCTCGCGCAGGGCGCGCGGACACGTTACTGGCAAAGCCAGCTGTTTGCGGGAAGCGCGCCATTGGCCCGCCTTCCGCTCCGGATGGCTCCGCCGACGCCGTGTCGGCGGGCCTGGTGCAGGCAGGGGCGCAGAAGGCTGCGTTCGATAGCATGGAGCGGAGCTTGTGCGGCTGCTCCCGCAAGCGGGCCTTGGGCTAACGGGTCGCAGTCGCGCTACGACCTTCGTCGCGCGCCTCGCATCCCTCCGCATTTTGCCAGCAACGCAATCCGCGGAGGACTTAATCAGAGGTTCCTTAATGCCTGATGACGCCGCCTCGCGGATCTTCACGGTGCGCGATATGTTGCGCTATGCAGTCAAAGGTTTTAATGAAGCCGGCCTCTATTACGGCCATGGCACGCATAATGCCCGGGACGAGGCGGCGTATCTGATTCTGCATGCCTTACACCTGCCGCTCGGCAAACTTCAACTTAGCCTCGCAAGGCGCCTGGATGAAAAAGAAAAACAAGTTATCCTTATGCTTCTACAACTACGCATCAAAAAAAGAATCCCCGCCGCCTACCTTACCAAGGAAGCGTGGCTTGGGGATTGCCGGTTTTACGTTGACCAGCGGGCCATCGTGCCGCGCTCGTTCATCGCTGAGTTGCTGCGCGAGAAGCTGTCTCCCTGGATCGTCCATCCACACAAAATCGGTGCCGCACTGGATTTATGCACAGGCTCGGGTTGCCTTGCCATTCTCATGGCGCTCGCCTTCCCTGACGCAAAAATCGATGCGAGCGATGTATCCAGCGCAGCGCTGCAGGTCGCGCGCCGCAATGTCGGCGATTACCAGCTGAAAAGCAGAATCCAACCGATTAAATCGGACTTGTTCGGCACCTTGCGCGGAAGACGCTATGATTTAATTCTGGCCAACCCTCCTTATGTCAATGCTCAGTCCATGCACGCGCTTCCCAAGGAGTACCGTCATGAACCGCGTATCGCGCTTGCGGGAGGTCGTGACGGCCTTCATCTGGTGCGCCGCATTCTCCAAACGGCCTCCGGGCATCTCAATCCAAACGGCTTGCTGATAGTCGAAATCGGCCACAATCGCAGGGCCTTGGAACGTGCTTTTCCCAAATTGGAATTCACCTGGCTGGATACCAGCGCAGGCGATGAATACGTTTTTTTACTGCGGCGGGAGCAATTAATCGAGCCCGCTTGACTTGCTTGATTCTCTCCACTGTAGTGGATGATGTCAAAATGCTGCTCGAGCAAGGAAAATCCAAAAAAGCCTATGAGCTCGGCAGGCAACATCCCGAACGGCTCGGCGACCCGCTGTTTGATTTCTTTTACGGAGTCGCGCAATCGATGCCGACAATGCCGGCGAAGGCGTACTGGCGCTGGAGAACCGGTTGCGGGAGCTTTTGCCGTGAAATAAACTAGGATTTTTTCCCTCCCGCCCAGGTTAAAACCTGGGCGGCTTGTTTTTGGCGGAGCTCAACAAACTTACCGCGCCGCAAATGTGACGGCAGGCGAATTTCGCCAAAGCGCACGCGCATCAAACGGCTCACCGTAAAACCCAGAGCTTCGAACATGCGCCTGACCAAGCGGTTACGGCCTTCCGTAACTATCACGCTGTACCAGCGGTTGCTACTCTCCCCGCCTTGCGCTTCCAGTATTTCAAATTTCGCTTCGCCATCTCCAAGTCTGATGCCGCTCTGCAATTTTTTTATTTGCTCCGGCTTAAGCTCGCCTCTTATCCTTACCGCGTATTCCCGTTCCACTTGAAAGCGCGGATGCATCAGACGGTTTGCCAGTTCGCCGGAATCGGTGAATATCAAAAGACCCGAAGTATTGTAATCCAGCCGGCCTACTGCAATCCATTTGCCTGATTGAATTCTTGGCAGCTTGTCGAAAACGCTGGGACGGCCATCAGGATCAGCGCGGCTTACGATTTCGCCTTCGGGTTTGTGGTAAATAAGGATTCGCGGCGACACACGGGCAAATTGGAGTTTGACCATGCGTTTGTCGACACGCACTACATCTTCCGGGCCCACTCGCGCGCCGAGGGCGGCTATCTTTCCATTAACTGTGACGCGCCCGCTTTCAATCAAAGTTTCCATATCACGCCGCGAGCCCATTCCGACCTGCGCCAGCATTTTATGCAACTTGTGCGTAACCGGACTGTTTTGCACCAGGCTCCCGATAAAAACAGTTGGTTGGATTGGATTTAAAGTGAACGACGCTCGAGCACCGCTTGGGCCAGCGTACCGCTGTCCACATGCTCAAGCTCGCTGCCCACGGGGAGGCCGCGGGCAATGCGACTCACCTTAAGCCCGCGCGGCCGCAATATCTCACTAATATAATGGGCCGTGGCCTCGCCTTCCACCGTGAAATTGGTGGCGAGCACGATTTCCTTGACCACCCCGTCTTGAGCGCGCTTGATGAGTTTGTCCAGATGAATGTCCTTCGGGCCAATGCCATCCAGGGGCGACAGCCGTCCCATCAACACGAAATACATTCCCTGATAACACTGCGCCTGCTCCATCATCAGCAGATCGGCGGGCGTTTCCACCACGCACAACAGGCCGGCATCCCGTTTCGTCGAACTGCACAAATCACAGATTTCATGCTCGGTGAAGCTGTTGCATTTGCCGCAATGCTTAATGAGCTGCAACGCTTCACGCAAAGCTTCGGCCAGCCGGGAAGCCCCCGGCTGATCGCGTTGCAGCAGATGATAGGCCATGCGTTGTGCCGATTTAGGCCCGACCCCGGGCAGGCAGCGCAATGACTCGATCAATTCTTCAAGGCTGGATTGAGTGTTCATGGGTGAGGTATTAAAGAGGTAAATAATTTAACTTGAATGGTGCTTCGCCATTGGCCACTTTTAACTGTTTCACTTCATTCACCTCGTCACCTTAAAAAGGCAATTTGAAACCGGCAGGCAAACCCACGCCGGCGGCTATTTTACTCATTTTTTCCTGAATGGCAGTTTCCACACGCCTGACGGCATCATTCATCGCCGCCGCCACCAGGCCTTCCAGCATTTCCTTGTCTTCACCCAATAAACCCGGGGCGATGTTTACGCGCTCAACATCGTGCCGACAGGTCATCGTCACCTTGACCATGCCTGCTCCGGATTGCCCCTCGACCTCCATAAAAGCAAGCTGCTCCTGCATTTTTTTCATGCTTTCCTGCATTTGCTGCGCTTGCTTCATTAAATTGCCCAAACCGCCTGTCATGATGTTTGCTCCGTAATATCTATTGAATGGGTTTTATTGAAGAGTCAATTATCCTGGCGTCAAAATTCTCAATCAGCTCGCGCACAAAAGGGTCCCGCTCTATCGCTTGGACAGCCCGCGTCTGGCGTACTTCTCTTTCGCGGTTTTCTTGTTCTGCCGGCGTATTGCCGTTGCTTGAGCCCACGCTAAAACCTATCTTCAGCTTTTCGCCGAAATAATCTTCGAGCGCCGCTTTCAGTTTTTCCTGATACAGTTTCTCCAGCAGATGCTGGTGCGGCTCGGGAATGCGCAGCTCGAAAGAACCGGCATCGTAGTCGGCGAGTTCGCAGTGCTGTGCGAGCATTCCGGCCATGCCGCCCAGTTCGAGTTGGTTTACCAGCGCCGCCCAGTCACCGTCAAACTTTTTTTTTACTCCAGCCCCTTTTGGCTTGGGGTCGGCAGTTTCTGTTGCCAGTAAAGCTGGTTGTTGGGGGGTGGTTTTTTTCTCGGCCGAGCGAATGGTTTTTGCGCCCTCAGGCATGAAAGCAAGCATGCGTAGCAGAGTCATGCTGAATCCGGCCTCTTCGTCCGGCGCGAGGTCAATCTCGTTGCGGCCGCGCAGCGCGATGTCGTAAAACAATTGCACATCTTCGGGAGATAAAGCATTCGCCATTTCCAGTATTCGCGCCCGTTCAGGCAGGTCTTCCGCGATGGCCTGCGGCACGGTCTGCGCCAGCGCGATTTTCTGCAGGAGCCCCGCCAGGTCCTGCAGCGCCGCCTCGAACGAGAGGCTGCGGCTCGCCATGGTTTCAACCTGGGTTATCAGCGCCACACCGTCACGCTCCAGCAACGCCTTGAGAATAGCAAAAAGATAACCCTGGTCCACCGCTCCCAGCATCTCGCGCACATTGCTTTCCGTCACCTTTCCTGCGCCGTAGGCAATGGCCTGATCCAGCAGGCTCAATGCATCGCGCAGGCTGCCCCGGGCCGCGCGGGCGAGCAATTGCGACGCGGCGGGTTCGCCGGGAATTTTTTCCCGTTCCAAAATTTGCTGCAAATACGCGGCGATGACCAACGGAGAAATCTGTTTCAGGTTGAACTGCAGGCAACGCGATAGCACCGTGACCGGTATTTTTTGCGGATCCGTGGTGGCTAGAATAAATTTCACGTGCTCCGGCGGCTCTTCCAGGGTCTTCAGCATCGAATTAAACGCTTTGGTCGAAAGCATGTGCACTTCGTCGATGATGTAAACCTTGAAGCGGCCGCTGGTCGGCGCATATTGGGCGTTGTCCAGCACTTCGCGCATGTTGTCTATGCCGGTATTGGAAGCGGCGTCCAGTTCCAGCAGGTCGATAAAACGGCCGGAGTCGATTTCCAGGCAGGCCGAACATTTGCCGCAAGGTTCGGGAGTGACGCCGGTTTCGCAATTCAGCGCTTTGGCGACGATGCGCGCCAGGGTGGTTTTGCCGACGCCGCGCGTGCCGGTGAATAAATAGGCATGATGCAGGCGCTGCTGTTTCAGCGCGTTGATCAGCGCCCTGACAACATGCTCTTGCCCCACTAGTTCGCTAAAAGTTTTGGGCCGCCACTTGCGCGCGAGGACTTGGTTTGCCGACACTTGCCGCTAGTTGAAATGAATTTGAAAACGAAGCAGATGGGTACTGATGCCCGGATTAAGTCCCTTGATTCCGGCGTTGGACAAGTGCTGAAAACGGTAGCCCAAGTCGTAAATGCCGTGCTCCCCGAAGCGCAGGCCGACACCGACATAATCGCCGAACTGGAAGGCTGTGCCCGACCTCTTGTCGGCGGTAATGGTGGTGCGCGACCACAAATGTGCGCCCACCCCAAAGTCGATATAAGGCGCGAGAGCCGTAAGATCGGCTTTCTGGTAACGGAAAGTAGGCGTGAAGCTGATATCAGCGACGTCATTATTCACCGGCGAGGCGCTGCGTCCGTGTAGAACCCCTACCGAAGCATCCCAGTATCCGCCCAGATACCAGCCGTGCGCGGAAAACCACTGCTTGTCCCAGTCCCACTGCAGGCCGATGCGCGCAACGTCTACCCCCTCACCGTGACCGGCTTCAATCGACATACTGTCTATGGCACCCGCGCTGAAGCTCACACCGGCCAAAAACAATACGCTGAGAATTTGCCTCATTTTATGTCACATCCCTGTATACAAACCTGTGGGAATCATAAAGCAAAAACAAAAGGGAGGCGAGCCTTACCCCCGGCACTTGCAGAAAATAGCTGTGGCTGCTTCCTTCCGGACCTGACCAGGTTGACTACCGTGCAATGCGGGGAGGCCCGCCGTGATCTTGGAAAACGGCGCTTAGGCGCCGTTTTCCTTCATTCTAATCGACAAATTATTAACCTGCCGCCACCGGTATCTTGCCGATTTTGGCGCGCCATTCGGCAGGTCCGTTCGCATGCAGCGAACTGCCACTGGCGTCCACCGCCACGGTCACTGGCATGTTTTCGACTTCAAATTCATAAATCGCTTCCATCCCTAAATCGGCGAACGCCACCACTCGTGCCGAGCGAATCGCCTTGGACACCAGATAAGCCGCACCGCCCACTGCAATCAAATACACCGCGTTATGCTTTCTAATGGCTTCAATCGCTACAGGCCCGCGCTCGCCCTTGCCTATCATTCCCAGCAGGCCGGTTTTTTCCAGCATCATTTCAGTAAATTTATCCATGCGTGTCGCCGTGGTGGGTCCCGCCGGTCCCACCACTTCATCGCGCACCGGATCCACCGGCCCGACGTAGTAAATAAAGCGATTGCGGAAATCCACGCCCTCGGGAAGCGGCTGCCCCTTGGCGAACGAGTCGGCGATGCGCTTGTGGGCGGCATCGCGGCCAGTCAAAATCTTGCCCGAAAGGAGTAGTGTTTCTCCCGGTTTCCAGCCCGCGCCCATGGTCGGTACGGTCTTTACCACCCATTCCACAATGTCGTCCGATGGATTGAGCACCACGAACTTGGATTTGTTTTCCGAGCCGCCGCCTTTGGCCGCGAGCTTCACTTCCACCACATCGCCGGGAACCAATTCCATGTGAATCACCGCAGGCGTATTGTCCCGGGTGTTCTTACGTGCGCCGGCAGGGTCGGACACGATGGAAGCGCGCAAGACATTATCGGGTTGGGAATAGGCGCGACGCACGCCCTCATTCACCATGTCGGCGATGCTTATCTTGGTATGCCAGCGCACGTTCATGCCGATTTTCAGGAACACTACCACGATGCCGGTATCCTGGCAGATGGGACGACGCCCCTCCGCGCACATCCGGGAGTTGGTGAGAATCTGCGCTATCGCGTCCTTGGCCACGGGCGATTGCTCGCGCTGGTAAGCTTCACCGAGGGAACGAATGTAATCAGCCGGGTGGTAGTAGGAAATGTATTGAAGCGCGTCGGCGATGCTCTGAATGAAATCTTCCTGGCGCAGAATGCTCACGATGGTGGCCGCGTTTAATCGCAATGCAAATGCTTTATTGTAACAAACTTCTATTCCTTTCCCTGTTTCGGGTGATACGCTCTCTTAAATGATTACCCCGAAATTATTCTTGCCTTGGCGCCATTCGTTTCGCGTCAACACAGCGGAAAATGTTTGCGGCAATGACCACGTACAATTTATAAAATTATATTTTACTTTAATAAATATAAGCAATGTGCTGTTATTTATAAATAATTTAATACTATAAATGCTGGGATTGCCAAAAATTACGCGGGTGTTAGAATTTCAATCAGGACCCTTTGTGCTTTAAGAATCATTTCTTGAAGAGGGGTTTTGCAGCAAGGCTGGCGGCCTGGCTTTACAACCGCGGCAAATAATGTTCCCATAAACAAAAGAACGCATATACAGCCTTCAAATCCATTTGATTTTAATTAAAAGCTGTCCCCAGCATACGGAGGAGTATTTATGTCAACCATTGAATCGGTCTTGCGGGAAACGCGTGTATTCCCGCCATCCCCTGCTTTTGTCAAGCAGGCCAATATTTCGGGCATGGGGGCGTACAACAAGCTTTGCGCCGAGGCCGAGCGCGACTTCACCGGTTTCTGGGGGCGCTTAGCCATAGAGAATGTGCTTTGGCACAAGCCTTTTACCAAAGTGTTGAATGAGAGCAACCCGCCGTTCTTTAAATGGTATGAAGACGGCGAGCTCAACATATCCTATAACTGCCTTGACAGGCATTTGAAGACCCAGCCCGATAAGACCGCGATTATTTTCGAGGCGGATGACAGCAAGGTCACCAAAATCACCTACAAGGAGCTCTATCACAAAGTCTGCCAGTTCGCCAACGGCCTGAAATCGCTCGGTATCAAGAAAGGCGAGCGCGTCATCATTTACATGCCGATGAGCATTGAAGTGGTGATTGCGATGCAAGCTTGTGCGCGCATTGGCGCGATCCATTCGGTGGTATTTGGCGGCTTTTCCGCGAAGAGCCTGCAGGAGCGGATTATTGACGCCGGCGCGGTTGCGGTGATTACCGCCGACGGCCAGATGCGCGGCGGGAAGGAAATTCCGTTAAAACCCACGGTGGACGAAGCCTTCGTCATGGGTGGCTGTGAAAAAGTGAAAAGCGTGGTGGTTTACAAACGTACCGGTTCCAGCGTGAAGATGCAGGCACCTCGCGACAAGTGGTGGGACGAGGTCATCAAAGGCCAAGCCGACACCTGCGAGCCGACCTGGGTAAACGCCGAACACCCCTTGTTCATCCTTTACACTTCGGGCTCCACCGGCAAACCCAAGGGTGTACAGCATGCCACTGGCGGATACCTTCTGTTCGCGATGCTGACCATGAAATGGGTATTCGACTACAAGCCCGCGGATATCTTTTGGTGCACGGCGGATGTGGGCTGGGTGACCGGCCATACGTATATCACCTATGGACCACTAGCAGTGGGCGCAACAGAAATCATGTTCGAAGGTGTGCCGACTTATCCGGATGCCGGTCGTTTCTGGAAAATCATCCAGGATCACAAGGTCACGGTGTTCTACACTGCGCCCACCGCCATCCGCTCCCTGATTAAGGCTGGCGGCGATCTGCCGAAGAAATACAACCTTTCCAGCTTGCGCATCCTCGGCACGGTGGGCGAGCCCATCAATCCTGAAACGTGGATGTGGTATTACGAAACCGTGGGACAGAAACGCTGCCCCATCGTGGATACCTGGTGGCAAACCGAGACCGGCGGACATCTGATTTCGCCGCTCCCCGGAGTAACACCGCTCAAACCGGGCTCCTGCACTTTTCCTTTGCCGGGCATTATGGCCGACATCGTGGATGAAGCCGGACACTCAGTGGAAAAAGGTAAAGGCGGAATTTTGGTCATCAAGCGGCCTTGGCCCGCGATGATCCGTACCATCTGGGGTGATCCAGACCGTTACAAAAAAACCTATTACCCTGAAGACTTCAAAGGCAAATATTACCTCGCCGGTGACGGCGCTAGCCGCGACGAAGAAGGCTATTTTCGAATTGTAGGCCGAATTGACGACGTGCTGAACGTATCGGGTCATCGTCTTGGCACCATGGAAATCGAATCGGCGTTGGTAGCGAACACCAAATTGGTGGCGGAGGCTGCGGTAGTCGGGCGCCCGGATGAAATGACAGGTGAGGCAGTCGTTGCATTCGTGGTGCTGAAAGGAATGCGCCCGAACGGCGAAGAAGCCAAGAAGATCGCTCAGGAATTGCGCGACTGGGTAGGCAAGGAGATCGGGCCGATCGCCAAACCTAAAGACATCCGCTTTGGTGACAATCTGCCCAAGACCCGTTCCGGGAAAATTATGCGCCGTTTGTTGCGCTCGATCGCCAAGGGCGAGGAAATCACCCAGGACGTTTCGACTCTGGAAAATCCTGCGATATTGCAACAACTGAAAGAGGCTGTTAAATAAACTTCTTCGTCCGACACTGCGAGTTTGGCCGGATTTAGGCGTAGGCTTACATGCGCAGCATGTTATGCCGGAGCCAAAATCCTGCGATATTGCAACAACTGAAAGAGGCTATATAAAAAACTTCGGCGTCCGACACTACGAGTTTGGCTGTATTTCGGCTTTGACTTACATGCGCAGCATATTTTGTCTGAGCCAAAACCCTGCGATATTACGACAGCTGAAAGAAGCTGTTAAATAAAAACGAGCGGGTAGCAATCCCAAAAAAGGGCGCGTTATTGCGCCTTTTTCGTTTTTTGAGCCCCGCTCACCACTATAATGCTTTTATAGCTTGTTTATTTGCGCGAGGTTGCCATGATTTCTTCGTTGATTAGGGGACAACGTTTGGTGGCGCTGTTCCTACTGGGGTGCCTGCTGTTCAACTATCCTTTGCTTTATCTCTTTAACAGCAACAGTCAGATCTTCGGCATCCCCCTGCTCTACGCCTATATCTTTGCCGCCTGGGCACTGCTGATCGGCTTGATGGCCTGGGTTGTGGAGCGGGCAGGCCGCAAGGGCTCCAAAGACTGATCAGGACGCGGGGGCAAAAATGCTGCCAGGCTGGGTTATTATCGTTACCTCTTTCGCCTATCTCGGCATTCTTTTCGCCATCGCTTATTACGGCGACAAGCGCGCAGATGCCGGGCGCAGCATCATCGCCAATCCGTATGTGTATTCCCTGTCGCTTGGCGTTTACGCCACCGCCTGGACTTTCTACGGCAGCGTAGGCCGGGCGGCAAGCAACGGTGTAGGCTTTTTGCCGATTTATCTCGGCCCTACTCTGATGATCGCCTTATGGTGGCTGGTGTTGCGGAAAATCATACGTATCAGCAAGGTTAACCGCATTACATCGCTGGCCGATTTCATCGGTTCACGCTACGGCAAAAGCGCGTTGCTTGCGGGGCTTGCTTCAGTTATCGCAGTTGTCGGTATCGTTCCCTACATTTCATTGCAACTTAAAGCGGTATCCACTAGTTTCACCATACTTTTGCAGTACCCCCAAATCATCATGCCGATTAAACTGGGGGCGGTGCCGGTCTTGAGTGATACCGCTCTTTATGTGGCTTTACTGCTGGCCGCGTTCACCATTCTGTTTGGCACTCGGCATCTGGACGCATCGGAACGCCATGAAGGCATGGTGGCGGCGATTGCCTTTGAATCGCTGGTGAAGCTTCTGGCTTTTCTGGCAGTAGGATTTTTCGTCACCTTTGGTATTTATAACGGCTTCGCGGATATTTTCGCGCGCGCCTCCGCCAATCCGAAATTGCAACCCCTGCTTACCCCACTGGATGGGGTTGCCGGAAGCTACGGCAGCTGGATTTGGCTGACGATTCTGTCGATGTTCGCAATCATGTTTCTGCCACGGCAATTCCAGATATCTGTTGTGGAAAACGTAGACGAAAATCACCTGAACAAGGCAATCTGGCTGTTTCCCCTTTACATGCTGGCCATCAATATTTTCGTGTTGCCCATGGCTTTCGGTGGATTGATGCATTTTCCGAAAGGTATCGTGGATGCCGATACCTTCGTGCTCACCCTGCCCATGGTGGAAAAGCAGCAAGGGCTGGCGTTACTGGTATTTATCGGCGGTCTGTCTGCCGCTACTGGTATGGTGATCGTTGAAACCATTGCGCTAAGCACCATGTTGTGCAACGACCTGGTGATGCCGGTGCTGCTGCGAATGAAAATGCTGCTCCTGAGAGAGCGCAGAGATTTGAGCAGCCTGCTGCTTGGCATCCGGCGCGGGGCCATCGTGCTGGTGCTGCTGCTGGGTTACGGTTATTTCCGTTTGGCCGGTGAAGCCTATGCGCTGGTTTCCATCGGACTGGTTTCCTTTGCCGCAGTAGCGCAGTTCGCGCCGGTAATCCTGGGAGGGATTTTTTGGAAAGGCGGCACGCGAATGGGAGCGCTCGCCGGATTGAGCATAGGCTTCCTCGTATGGAGTTATACCCTGCTTCTTCCCGCGTTCGCCAAATCCGGCTGGCTGCCCATCAGTTTTCTTGAGCACGGTCCTTTCGGCATTGCGCTCCTAAAGCCGCAACAATTATTCGGCTTGGCCGGTCTTGACGAAATCACTCATGCCATGATTTGGAGCATGTTGAGCAATATCGGCGCCTATGTAGGCGTATCTCTCAAGGGCCGCCCCAGTGCGATCGAGCAAGCTCAGGCCACGCTGTTCGTGGACGTATTCAAGCAAACCGGCGAAAGCGGTGGCTCCCGCTTCTGGCGCGGTACTGCCTCAGTTCCGGCGTTGTACGCTCTGCTGGGACGGTTTCTTGGGCCGGAGGGGGCCGATGAAGCTTTTGCATCCTATGCCCGGCAGCGCGGATTGGGTTCTATCAACGAAATTAAAGCCGATGCAGCCCTGGTCAATTTCGCCGAAACCTTGCTTGCGGGCGCTATCGGCGCCGCCTCAGCCCGGGTGATGGTGGCATCAGTCGTTGAAGAAGAACCTTTAGGCATTGACGAGGTAATGAATATCCTCGATGAAACTTCACAGGTCATCGCCTACAGCCACAAACTGGAACAGAAATCCCAAGAACTGGAAACAGCCACCGCAGAGTTAAGGGCGGCCAATGAACGCCTCAAGGAGCTGGACAAACTCAAGGACGATTTCGTTTCAACCGTATCCCATGAACTGCGCACGCCGCTCACCTCCATCCGAGCGCTGTCGGAAATCCTGCATGGCCACCCGGATATGGATAACGCGGAACGCACCAAATTTCTGGGCATCATCATCAAGGAAAGCGAAAGGCTCACCCGGCTTATCAATGATGTTCTGGATTTGTCCAAGATCGAATCGGGAAGCGTCGAATGGAACATCACTGAAGTAGACCTCAAAGGGGTTATTGAAGATGCAGTCTCGGCAACCAGCCAATTGTTCAAGGAGAACAAAGCCAGGCTTGAATTAAATCTTTCTGAAAACGTGCCCGCGATTTGCGTCGACCGGGATCGGCTGATGCAAGTCGTCATCAATATGCTCTCCAACGCTGTCAAATTTTGCGACAGGCAGGCGGGTTTTGTTTCCATCCGTTTGCGTCAGAATGCGCAATCGCTGCGGGTGGATGTGCACGATAATGGACCCGGCATCAGCCCCGGAGATCAGCACATTGTCTTCGAAAAATTCCGCCAGGCCGGGGACACCTTGACCGAGAAACCGCAGGGCACAGGATTGGGTTTGACCATCAGCCGGCACATTATCGAGCATTTCAACGGCAAATTATGGGTTGAAAGTGAAATCGGCAAAGGCGCGACTTTTTCCTTTACCCTGCCTTTGAAAACAGGATCCGATTTCCAGATTTCCAGTCCCGAGCTAAACCTGGAAACCTAACACCAACTAAGCCGTTATAAGCCATGACCAAGAAAGTACTCATAGCGGATGACGAGCCCAATATCGTCATTTCGCTGGAATTCCTGATGGAGCACTGCGGCTACGTAGTCAGTGTGGCGCGTAACGGAGAGGAGGCCTTACAACAAGCGGAAACCTTCAAACCAGACCTGATTCTGCTGGATGTCATGCTGCCCTTGAGAAACGGCTTCGATGTATGTCGGAAAATCCGTGAAAATCCGGCATTCCAGGCAACTAAAATCATCATGCTCACCACCAAGGGCCACGAAGCGGAAATCGCCAAGGGTTATGCGCTGGGCGCCGACGTTTATGTCACCAAACCTTTTGGCACCAAGGAATTGCTCGAGCAGGTGAAGCGACTGCTCAGCGAGCCCGCGTGATCGCTTCAACGCGGCGATTTCGCGCGAAGCCTTCAGTTCGAGGGCTGATCTTCCAGCATATAACCGCGGCCGTACAGTGTGCGCACCGTGATTCCGCTGCCGCCTATCTTCCTGCGCAAGCGATGGATGTACACTTCGATTGCATTGTGCCCGACATCATGGTCGTAGTTGTATAACTGTTCGACCATTTGTTCCTTGCTGACCACTTTGCCAAAGCGGTTGAGCAGCGCTTCGAGCACCGCGGTTTCCTGCACTGATAATTCGATTTGCTTGCCGTTGACAGTAGCGACGCGCTCCACCGTATCGTAGCTAAGATGGGCGTGCGTAATGCACGGTGTGCCTGCGCCACAACTGCGGCGCAGCAGGGCGCGCACGCGAGCATGCAATTCATCTAGGCTGAAAGGTTTGACCAGGTAATCGTCGGCACCGAGGTCGAGCCCCTGCACTTTCTCGCTCGGCGTCTCGCGGCCGGAGAGTATCAGTACCGGCAGCTTCGAATTGCGCTTGCGCAACCGGCGCAGCACCTCGAAACCGTCGAGCTTCGGCAGGCCGAGGTCGAGAACGAGCAGATCAAAAACGTTGTCCTTCAGCGCCTGATCAGCGAGCGCACCGTTGCTGATGCAGTCAACCGCGTATCCGCACTGCCGCAACGAAAACTGCAACGCCTCGGCAAGGTTCGGGTCGTCTTCGGTGATCAATACTCGCAATTGCGCTTCCTCCTCTAACCGCTATTTTGCGAACTGCGCCGCTTGAATTCACACCATCCCCTGCTGCGAAAGGATTTTGTAAGGATTATTCTATACCATAACTTTGCTATAAAAAAGCCCAAGAAAATCAACTCACAAGGCGGCCATTAACCCCATCTACAAAAGGAGGCTCGAGTGGCAACATCCGCAGACGCACTGAAGCACGTCGAGCTTCGCGACCTACGCGGTGGGCTTCCGGTGCGCCCGCGCTTCGGCACTTGCGGACAGACGCTAATTCTAAAGTAAGACGGAAGCAGTTTGCTGAGAGGTATTTCGGCTTAAAACATTAAGGAGGAAAACAACTATGGCTGCTGCAATCCCGAAGGACTTTCGGCGCGTGATTATCGCCGCGTCGGTTGGAAATGTCATCGAATGGTACGACTTCTACATTTTCGGAAGCCTAGCCGCGATCTTGGCGGTCAAGTTTTTCGACAAGACCCACCCCGTCGCGGCTCTGTTGAGCACGATTGCGCTGTTCACCGCTGGATTCTTAATCCGTCCCTTGGGCGCATTCCTTTTCGGATGGATGGGCGACCGCGTGGGCCGCAAATACACCTTCCTGGTCACCCTGAGCGGCATGGGCATCGGCACAGGCTTTATCGGGCTAATCCCCACTTTCCAGTCTATCGGTCTGTCCGCCGCGTTCATCCTCTTCGGCCTGCGGATGATCCAGGGCTTGGCCCTGGGTGGCGAATATGGAGGCGCCATCACCTACGTCGCCGAGCACGTGCCGGATGCACGCCGCGGCTACTACACCGGATGGCTGCAGACCTCTCCCACGCTTGGGATCGTGGTTTCACTGGCTGTGATTGTCGGTACCCGCGCATACTTTGGCAACGACGTGTTCACCGATTGGGCGTGGCGCATCCCGTTCCTGTTCTCCTTCGTGCTGGTAGCAATCGCAATCTACATCCGCCTGCAACTGCAGGAGACACCGATATTCCAAGAGATCAAAGCTAAGGGCGAAATGACCAAGAACCCGTGGAAGGAAGCTTTCCTTAGCAGGAATATCAAGTTCGTGCTGATCGCCTGTGTCGTGTTGATCGGGCAGGGCGTGGTCTGGTACAGCGGGCAGTTCTGGGCGCTGTTCTTTCTGCAGCAGGTGTCCAAAGTGGACGTGGTCACCTCGAGCTACATCGTGGGAATAGCGCTGCTCATTGCATCGCCTACCTTGATCCTCTTTGGCTGGTTGTCCGACTTGATCGGCCGCAAGCCCGTGATCTTGGGAGGCATGTTGCTCGCGTCATTGACCTACTACCCCCTGTATTCATGGCTGGGGCAGGTCACACAGCCTGGCAATATCAACTATCCCATCGCGATCTTCATCATTTTCATCCTCGTGTCCTACGTGGGAATGGTGTATGGTCCGGTTGGGGCGTTCCTGTCGGAATACTTCCCCGGCAGAATCCGCTACACCTCCGTGTCCGTTCCGTATCACATCGGGAATGGCTGGGGCGGCGGGCTGGTGCCGTTCATTACCACAGCGGCCTACCAAGCTACGCACAGCATCGGCAACGCCCTGATCTACCCGATTGCGGTGCCCGCGGTGTGCTTCGTGATTTGCCTCTTCCTTATGCCGGAAACGCGCCACATCAGTATCTGGAACCCGGAGAAAGCTAGGGCGTAGCTCTCGGCAACCCACCCAATTGGTACACTGAGCCCGCCCTCGAGGCGGGCTTTTTTCGTCTTTCGCGCTACAATTGCCCAATCGCGGAGAGGTGGCCGAGCGGTTTAAGGCGCACGCCTGGAAAGCGTGTGTACGGTGAAAGCCGTACCGGGGGTTCGAATCCCCCTCTCTCCGCCACACCTTATACTCAAGACCAACAAAAAATTCGACTCTTACCCTTTGGGTGTTGCTTAGGTATACACAAACAACACGATCCCGGAATCGATCACTACAACCGAGGCGGCAATCGTGATGATCCAGCCGGCAGTCTTGGGGAAAGTCTCAACCCATTTGTCGAGCGTCATATACATCGTATCTCCGGGTATCCCAAGGCGCATCCCAAGTTGCCGAAACGAATACCACCGGTTTAAATATGCTTCGAGTGCGCCCAAATTATTCGGAAAGAAGCCAAGCATGATTCCAATTACGATTGCCAATACACTGCCCACGACCAGTAACCACCTCAAACTTTCAACGGCCCACGCTACATAGAAACGCGGAATACCCATTCCAAGCGCGGAAACGACTGCGGAAACGTCGAATCTTGCGATTAGGCCGAATATTGAATAGGCGGCGCCGACCACAAAGACCGCTGCGAGCCAGCGCCGATGTCTTTGCACAGTCTGACCGATATCGTGCGGCACAGCCATTACCTTGAGACCTCGTCGGGTGGACACCCAGCGATTCATTTTGCTGAAAAGCTGGAGCATCCTCGCACCACAAACGATCAAGCTCACGCCAACAGCGACGCCGATGATACCCCAGACAAAGAAAAACAGGACGACGAACGGGACCAGCAACTGTTCGACTAAGTGGTTGTTAATAGATGGCATGCGTCCTCCACTATTGAGCCGATGAACCCGATGACTGTTAATCCGCGGGCCCCTGGTTCGAACCTTAATCGGGAAACCAAATCTATCAACATCCTATTTCCTAAGCAAGGGCGAAGATGATGGAGGAAATATACCGGGATGTCTGCCCCAAGTCCGCAGATGCAAATCAAATCGGCTTAAACAGCGTATCGCCGAGTTTGTCGAATTTTCCGGTTATTCGCCATACTGTGCGAGTGAAGCAGCGCGCTGGCGCTGGCGGTCGGGTTTTAAATTTAATGATGGTACATAAATCGTATGTTTCAATGGTGATGGGAGTCATGCTTTTACCTTCTCCTTCGCGGCGAAACGCTCGGCAGCCTGCACCGTGTTGGCGATCAGCATGGTGATGGTCATGGGGCCAACCCCTCCAGGTACCGGGGTGATGTAACCCGCGCGTTCCTTGACTCCTTCGAAGTCCACATCGCCTACCAGTCTGCCGTCATCCAGCCGGCTGATCCCGACGTCGATCACCACCGCGCCCCGCTTAACCATGGGTGCGGTAATCATGCGGGGCTTGCCGGTGGCGACCACCAGGATATCGGCGAGGATAGTGTATTGCGCCAGGTCACGCGTCTTGGAGGTGCAGATGCTCACCGTTGCGTCCTTCTGCAGCAGCATCAGCGCCATGGGCTTGCCCACGATATTGCTGCGACCCACCACCACGGCGTTCTGTCCCGAGATGGGGATGTTGAGGTGCTCGAGGAGACACAGCACGCCGTAAGGGGTGCACGGCGGGAAAACTGTCCCTCCCGCGATCAGCGCGCCCAAATTATAGAGGTGGAACCCGTCCACATCTTTTTCCACCGAGATGGTTTCGAGCACCTTGTTATTGTCAATGTGTTTAGGCAGAGGCAACTGCACCAGGATGCCGTGAATTGCCGAGTTGGCATTGAGTTCCCCGATCTTTTTAAGCAGAACGGCTTCTCTGACGCTGGCGGGAAGCCCGATTTTCTCTGAATAAATACCTGCCTCCGCGCAGGCCTTTACCTTGTTTCGGACGTAGACCTGGGACGCCGGGTTGTCACCGACGATAATGACGGCAAGACCGGGCACCATGCCTTTATCCTTGAGGCGCTCGGCCCGCTTTTTCCATTGTGCTCGGACCTCTTTGGCGATAGCGTTTCCGTCAATAATTTTTGCTGTCACGATTAATCCTAAAGGAAAAGGAGATTAGTTATTTGACTGCTACCGCATTGCGTATCTGCTCCAGCGAACTTGGATCCTCGATGGTGGTGAGGTCGCCGGGGTCGCGCCCCTCGGCGAGCGCCTGAATCGAGCGCCGCAGCGTCTTGCCGGAGCGGGTTTTCGGCAACAGGGTCACGAAATGCACCGCCTTCGGGCGGGCGATGGCGCCCAGCTGCTTGTCTACCGTTTCCATGATCTCCTTCTCAAACAGCTTGCGCCCTTCCGGCGTTCCGAGCTTCGAAACATCTTTCGCTACCGCGAACGCCAGCGGCATTTGCCCCTTCAGATGATCGGCCACGCCCACCACCGCGCATTCTGCGATGTTGGGGTGCATATTGACCGCTTCCTCGATCTCGCGCGTGCCCAGACGATGGCCGGCGACATTAATGACATCGTCGGTGCGGCCGAGGATAAAATAGTAGCCGTCCTGGTCGCGGATGCCCCAGTCAAACGTCGAGTAAACCATCTTCTTGCTGAAAGTGTTGAAATAAGTCTTCACGAAGCGCTCATCATCACCCCAGACGGTTGACAAGCAGCCCGGCGGCAACGGCGGAACGATAGCTACCACCGCTTTCTCGTTAGCGCCCGCTTCAGCGGCATCCGACTCGCGCAATAATTGCAGGTTGTAGCCGTAGGCGGGAAAGCTGGGGCTGCCGTACTTGAGCGGGGTTTTCTCCACACCCGGCACCGACGAGATAATCGCCCAGCCGGTTTCGGTCTGCCAGTAGTGATCAATAACCGGTTTTCGCAGTGCCTCGGAAATCCAAACATGGGTGGGCTCGTCCAGCGGTTCCCCCGCGAGAAACAGATGGCGCAGCGAGCTGATGTCGTATTTCTTGAGATAAGCCGGGTCCTGTTTTTTCAGCACGCGAATCGCGGTCGGCGCGGAAAACATCACCGTGACCTTGTAATCCTGAACAATTTTCCACCAAATGCCCGCGTCGGGCCTAACCGGCACACCTTCGTACATGATGGTGGTCATGCCGGCAATCAGCGGCCCGTAAATAATGTATGAATGCCCTACCACCCAGCCGATGTCCGAAGCGGTAAACATAGTCTCGCCGGCGTTGCCGCAGTAGATGTATTTCATCGAGGCGGCCAGCGCCACCGCATGGCCGCCGATATCGCGCTGCACGCCCTTGGGCTTTCCAGTCGTGCCGGAGGTGTAAAGAATGTAAGACGGTTCGTTGGATTCCAGCCAGGTACAGGGCACTTGCGCATTCATGTGTTTGCTGCGCAGTTCGCTCCAGTCGAGGTCGCGGCCCGGAACTACCGGCAGGTTCGGGTCGAGACCGCGTCGGAAAATGATGACTTTTCCCGGCGGAAATTTCGCGAGCTTGATGGATTCATCCACCAGGTTCTTGTAGGGCACCACCTTGCCCATGCGGCTGCCGCCGTCGGCGGTAATCATCAGCTTCGGTTTTGCGTCATCGATGCGTGTCGCCAGGCTCGCCGCGGCAAAGCCGCCAAACACCACCGAATGAATCGCGCCGATGCGGGCGCATGCCAGAATCGCAAACACCGCTTCGGGAACCATGGGCATGTAAATGATGACACGGTCGCCTTTTTTGACGCTCAGCGACTGCATCATGCCCGCCGCGCGCTGCACTTCGGTGTGCAGTTCACGGTAGGTGTAACTTTTCTCCTGGTTGACTTCAGTGGAAATCCAGATCAGCGCCTTCTGATCGCCGCGCGTCTTGACATGACGGTCCACCGCGTTATGGCAAAGATTGGTTTCGCCTCCGACAAACCACTTGGCAAACGGCGGCCGGCTGTAATCCAGGACTTTATTGAACGGCTTGTGCCAATCAACCAGCTTGGCCTGCTCGATCCAAAAGGCATCGGGTTGCTCTATGGAGCGGCGGTAAAACTCTTGGTAGCTCTGCGCCATTGATTCCTCTCCCGCCTAGCTGATTTTAACCACCGTGCGTCCGCGTACCTGCCCTTTGAGAAAGCCGTCGAACACCTGC
>DASZZH010000029.1 GCA_035543335.1 Burkholderiales bacterium | reverse complement strand
CGCCTTGATGCCGTCCTGCTGGGAAATGAGGTTCCTCACCCTGGCGCTGGTAATGAGTTCCTGGCCTTTCAGCACTCCTCCCAAAAGCAGGCCGATAATCACCAGCACGATGGCGATCTCAATCAGAGTAAAACCGCTTTGCTTGCGCATCATTTTGGCCATCCCTTCACCGTAAGGTAGTCTTGGTTTCGTACGCAGGCAGCAAATACCATGCCCGGCTTTGCGTTTGGCCCGGATTTTCTGCTTCAGGGGCCTGGGCAAACACAACATTGGGGCGCAGTTTGGCTATATACAGGGTTGTTGTCAAGGCTAAATTAAGCCGGGCAGGCAGGCAAGCCAAGCTTGTGCTCGATTTCAAACGTCATTTTTTCGGCGTCTTCGACGACTTTTCCGCGGGCTCGAGCTGTTGCAGACGTTCGGTGAGAAAACGGATCTCATGAGGGTCGGTGATGACCCCGCTCACCAATAACCCCCCCAAAAGAACCTTCGCGCTTTCCACTTCGCCCATGTCTTGAAGGAGGAAAATGCGCATCTGCGTCGCCCAGTGCGGCACCTCCGGCCCGGAGGCATGCGCGGTGATGGCTTGCGCGTATTTCAGGGCCAGCGGCAAATCGTGCAGCCGGTGTTTGGCCATGATTGCGGCGTGGGCCAGCCATGGCCAGCGCCGGTTAGGGTCGTGAAAAAATTGCGCATAAACGAATTGCAGCATTCTTCGCTGCTTTTGCGCATCCGGCACCTGGGCGTAGAGATGGGAGGCCATGAGGAGCGGATACTGGCCGACGGGATCAAGCTCGAGAATGCGCGCAAGCCAAGCTTCAACGCGCTCGTAGTCAAGGTCCTTGAACGGGATGCTGATGCCCGGCTGGTTATCGAACGCCTGAAGGTATAGCGTCATAAGCTGTGACAAGGCAATCGGCTCACCCAGGCTCAACGCTTTGAGCGCCGGTGCTGCAGGAGGGAAAACCAGCGCTTCAGCGCGGGCCACCGGCCGCGGCTGAAGACCCTGCCAGGCGAGCTGCAAGCACAGGCTTGCCAGCAGCAGCCACCAAACCGGTTTTGGCACCGCGGAAATAGAACGTTCTGGCATCGCTACAGGTTTTTTCGGTAGAGATCGAACAATGCCGCGCCCAGCAGCAAGCCGCTATAAATCGTGCTTTGTGCGACGATGGGGAGCAGCATGCGCCATTCACCGCTTTGGTTCACCAGCCACGCGGTCTGGGTGAATGCGTCGAAGTTGGGCAGCACCAGTGAAAGACTGTCCACCAGGAATACTGTAACCTGATGCGACAGGCTTTGCGGGTCGAACAGCGTGGAGCCGCTGATCAAGCGAATCGCGGTGATGGAACGCGCCAGCAGGTAAAAGGCCATGACGAAGCTGGCGGCGGGCAGGATGTGGGTGAAGGTGATGATACAAAAGAAGCCCAGCGCGGCCACAATCCAAAGCTCGAGCGTGAGCGACAAGCCCCACAACAACACGGGCTGCAGCGGCGCCAGCCAGGCCAGCGGCAGACAGATAAGCGCGACCGCGATCAAGGCGACCAGGGAAAAGCCCAAAAACCTGCCACAGGCATAGGCGGCGCGCGGCAAATTGAGGGAGAGCAAAAGCTCAAGGCTTTTGTCGTTAAATTCGCGCACCATGCTGCTCACGATGTAAAGCGCGATGATGAACACGGCGGCCAGCCTGAGTGCGGCGGCGAGAAATGAAATTTGCAGGCGCAGCGTTTCGGTGACGGCGATTTCTTTCACGAACAGGCTGCCCAGCAGCGCCAGCAACAGCGCTGCCAGCATCAGCCACGGCAAGCGGGTGCGCAGCGCTTCGAGCAGCGTATAGCGGGCAATAGTTATTGCCTGGCGGCGGGCGGAATTCATGATGGGCGTTGGCATAAATTCAAGGAGTGAAGTATAAACTCAAATCGAGCGGGGCAAATTTGAAAATGCGTGCTGCTACTTTAACAACTTTTATGCCGGGTAACGGGATATGGCGGCTGCCGGAAAAGCGACCTTAAGCGAAGCGTTCATTGCTTCGCGCCAGCAATGGTTCCTCGGCCTCATGCTGCTGGCGCTGCATGCGGTGCTGGTGTTCGGCATCGACAGCTGGCTGGCACGCGGTTTTGTGCTCACGCATTTCGGGCTGTTCCTGATGTGGCAGCCGATTTGGGGCGGCGAGCGCAATCTGGACGTGCGGCACGCTACCCTGATCATCGTGGCTGGGTTGCTGTTTGCCATCTGGAACAGCGGGTGGTTGATGGCGGTCTGGATCGCCGTGTTGTTCGCGCTGATCGGCGGCAATGTTATGGGCAAGCGGCAACGCGGGCAGCGTACGCTTTCCCTGCTCGCGGCCGTTTATTTGCTGGCCGTGCTGCTGATGTGGGTAGTACCGCATTTATTCGCCGACATCAGGTTCACCGAGGTTATGACGCTGGTGGTGCGCTACGGGCTGCTGCTGCCGGTATTGGCGGTCTTTTTTATCAAGGCGGAGAACGAGCCCGAATCGAGCCAGCGGGCGGTGGATTTGTTCTACAGCCTGCTGCTGTTTTTGCTTACCGCCGCGTTGGTGTTGGGGTCATTCGTCATCAAGCAGGTGAGCCACGGCGGGTATCTGCTGTCGCTAGCGCAAACGCTGTTCCTGATTGCGATTATACTGTTCGCGTTAAGCTGGCTGTGGGACCCGCATTCCGGTTTTGATGGCGTGGGCCAGCTCTTCTCGCGCTACCTGCTTTCGGTCGGGTTGCCGTTCGAGCGCTGGATGCACAGCCTGGCGAATCTCGCCGACCGTGAAGGCAATCCGGAAAAATTCCTGATCATGTCGGCGCACGAAATCGCCGCGCTGCCTTGGGTGGCGGGGGTGAGCTGGCGCGCGACCGGAAGCGAGCGCAAGCTCGGCGGCACTTCCCGGTTCCCGGCCGAATTTTCCTTTGGCGACCTGCACATGGTGTTGTACAGCAAGTGGCAGCTGAGCCCGGCGCTGCTGCTGCACGTCAAGCTCCTGGTGCGGCTGCTGGCGGATTTTTACAATGCCAAAATCCGCGAAAAGCAGGAGCGGCAGAATGCTTACACGCAGGCGGTGTATGAAACCGGCGCGCGGCTCACCCATGACGTGAAAAACCTTCTGCAGTCGCTGAAATCATTATGTACTGCCGTGGAAACCGGCGGTGCCGATGATGCCGAGGCGTTGCAGAAGCTGATCCAGCGCCAGCTGCCGCAAATCACCCAGCGCCTGCAGTTGACTATGGATAAACTCAAGGCGCCGCAGAAGGCGGACGAAGGCAACGGCAAACCCGCTCAGGAATGGTGGGCCAACCTCAAACAGCGTTACGCCAGCGAAGTCATTGATTTCAAGGAAACGGATATTTCCGCCGGCGCCGATCTTCCGATGCAGCTGTTCGACAGCATCGCCGACAATCTTCTGCAAAACGCCCTGCAAAAAAGCAAGCTTGAAACGGGATTGCGAATCAGCATCGGTTTTTCCTGCGCCCCCCGGGCCACCTTGAGCGTTTGCGATAACGGAGTGCCGCTTTCCGAATCCCTCGTCAAAACGCTTTTTAACGGCCCAGTGCCTTCGCAGAACGGGCTGGGAGTGGGTCTTTACCAGGCGGCGAAGCAGGCAACGCAAATGGGCTATCGTCTGCGGCTTGCCAGCAATCAGATCGGCAAAGTGTGCTTTGAGCTCTCTCCGGCGGCGTAATATCCTTTACGGCAGTTTTCCCGCGGCGACCATGCGGTTGAGCAAAATGTTAGTTGAGAGCCAGGCAACGATGTCATCGAATTCTCCAGCGCCGGCCCCGATGTCAGTGGCTGCGCGGCTTACGAAAGTAGTGTCGCTATTCGTATTTTCGAGTTCATCGGCACTGCTCGGCGCGGGGTTCGCCGCGCCGGTGACGCTGTTGATCGCACCCAGACCATTTTTGCCGTGAGAGAGAATGACGGCAGGGGCACCGTTAGGGGCGCTCGACGTGAGAGTGGTGGTGCACGCTGCTGTGGTACACAGGCGCAGATTAGCGCTCGAGCTGAGACTGAATGTCGCACCGGGTGGGCGCTGCGCGAATGCAGGTACTACCCGATAGCGCAGGCGGT
This sequence comes from Burkholderiales bacterium, assembly GCA_035543335.1. Classification (NCBI taxonomy): domain Bacteria; kingdom Pseudomonadati; phylum Pseudomonadota; class Betaproteobacteria; order Burkholderiales; species Burkholderiales bacterium. Next base: position 59,904 of record DASZZH010000029.1, on the reverse strand, counting down.
TGCCCCAGACGTCCGCGCTTCCTACCCCTAGCGTCGACCAAGGCACGTTGCCTTCCTGCGTCACGCATAAGCCGCCAGCCACATCTTCGGCGCCGTCGTTCGGCGTGTCGTTCGGGCCGGTCGTGGGTCCGGAAGTCTTGTCAGGGCACGGTAAATACCCGTTTGCCAGCGCGAACCCGATCAGGGCTTCCTTGACGTCATCGAGACTTTTTTGCGTCGTGTTGATGTTGCTTTGATTAATCTGCGTGCCAAGCGGAACCAGCAGGCTGCTCAATAAGAGAGTGAGGATGAACAGCACGACCGCCAGTTCGATGAGGGTAAAGCCGGCGGCGCGTTCAGGGGATCGTGTATATGCGGTCACGGGTGTACGCGGTTGACGACGGAGTGACATAAAGGTCATTGCTGTCGTCGTTGTTCTGGGCGTCTTCGAGATAAGACTGCCAGTAAGTCGAGCTCCACGGCGGACCAAGGGGCCGGGAGGCGCCTGCGGGCCCGGGCGTCAGGATCACGATCTCCTTGCCCGCGACACCGTCCACGCTGAGTGTCGTATTCACGCACGAGGTGCAGGTGGCCCCACCCCCTTGCAGGAAGTTGCGCCCCGCGGAGTAGTAGATGACCCATCTCCAGTTGTTGTTGAGAAACCAGGGGGGAAGCGGGGGAATCGCGCCAGTGCCCCAGTTCTCTGGAGAGGCGCCCAGTGCCGGAACGCGGCCGCGGTTGAGCCCGCCGAGTTGGTAAGGGGGTGCATCGGAGTAGCCGTCGCTGAAATCGGCCCACGGGTAGCAGGCGCACGCGCTCACGGCCTTGTAGTTCTGCAGGATCGTCCGCAACTCGCGCGCGACACGCATCTCCACGGGCGGAATCAGTTCAGACGTGGTGAGAACCAGCAAGCGGTCGTTGAAACTGTTCGAGCGCTGCGCCGAGATGAACGGCCCGCTGGTCGTGGCGTTGTTGACGCCCCCTGTGCTGTCCAGGTAGTTCGCGGCGCACAGGTTGCGTGCGATGGTGGTACTCGTCGTAGGACAGAGCGCGCTGGTTGACGGGTCCCGGTTCTGTGTCCCGAGGACTGCGCCCGACGCGAAAATCACCGCCACCGCCTCGGCTGTCATCACCGTGGAAGAACTGCCCGAGTAAACCGTGATGTTGCCCTTGGTGTCGCTGTTAATCGGTTCCGCCGCAGAATGGTCGCGAAAGCGGGTGGAAAGCATGTACCACAGCCGCTCCCCGCTCCCGTCGCGCAGGTCCGGCAGCCCCAGGGTCTTCCACGGCAGCCGGCCGATATAACTGGGGCAGTTCGAACCGGAGAACAATTCCGCTACGCCGTCATCGTCGGTATCCGGGCAAGGCAGGGAACCGGGACGGTTGCCGTCGATCACGGCGCGCGCGATCAACCCGTCCTTGGCCTGCGCCAGCGCTGCCGTAGTTTGCTTATCGTTCGCGATGTTCAGCGGGGTGGGTTGCGCCAAGCTGAATATCAGGCCCGCGCTGACAATCAAAAGCAGCGCGAGCAATACGAACAGCCCCTGTCCCCTTTCCCTGAAAAACGTGTGTAGTCCGTTGCCGTACCGCTGCATGGGAGCGCCGTCAGTATTGAACTGTGGTGGGGGGCTGCGGTGGAGAGGGAATTGCCGGTTTTTCATTGTCTGGGGCGGGCGGCTCCCGAACCGCCTCGTCATCCGCTTTGCTGGAAATTCTGGATTTGGGTTTTTCTGTCGGAGCGGCCGGCTGCTCTGCGGGACCCGGCTGCGGTTTTTCCGCGGCTGTACCTTTTTTCTCGGTTACGGCAAGCGGCGCGGGGCTCTGGAAGTTTTCGAAGACCCGGCCGCTCACCGCGTCGAGGTTTTGCCCGACCTTGAGGTCCACGTAGCGTCCCGATTGCGGCAATTGCAGACTGACGCTGGCGTTGTCGGCGCCGCGCGGCATGATTTTGATGCCGCCTGGTGCACGCCGGTCTCTTATCGGCCGGTTGTTGATCCAGATGATGGACTCGCCGTCGCTGCGTTTCACCACGCCGTTGACGCTGATGCTTTCCAGCGTCGGGGCTTCGGTTTCCACATCAATCTTGATATTCTGTCTTCGGGCGTTGTCCAGCGTCTCGCGTTGTGCGGGGGTGAAAAACAGCCGTCCCATCGGCTCGGCGGATGCGCCCGCGAGCGGCAGCATCAGGAGGAGTATCGCGACCCACTTCATGGTTTGGCGCCCCTGGATTCAGGTGGGTTCAGGGTAAACCATGTGAGTTCGCACTGGGCGCGCAGGTTGGGCTGGAAGCGGATGCTGGTGACGTTATTGTCCAGACGCTCCAGCTTGCACTGGTTGAGATGAAACAGGCCGATGCCCTTGGCGCTGAGAATGTCGAAGAAGCGCATCAGGTCGCCTTCGTGCAGCAGGCGGAAATTGAGCTTCATCAGCGATTGCAGAATCGCCACGTTGCCGGGGTCGAATTCCTGCGCCTGGGCATAGGGTTGCTGCGAGCTGATCTGGTATTCCACGCCGAAAAGCTCCGCCTGCTGATTAGACAGCCGCAAGCCATCCAGCCAGTTGATGCGCTGTTCCGATCCGACCAATCCGTGCTGTTGCAAGCGCCGGTAATCGCCGAGGTAGCGGACGATGATTTCCTTTTCATCGCCGGATTTCTGGTAGCGGATGCGCGCTTCTCGCAGCATGACCTGCTGCTGCCTGAGATCGCGCAGCGCGGCATCGACAGCGAGCCTGGTGTAATAGACCAACGCAGCACCCGCGAGCAGCACGGCCAGCAGCGTAAACAGCGGCAGGCGCAGGGCCTTGAAATCTTCGGCGCTGAATTTCATGATTCCTGCCTCAATGACAAAGTCACCTTGAAGGGGGCGCTGGAAGTCTGTTCGCGGCTGTCGGTGGTGTTGCCGCTCAAGCTGGCCCCGGGATTCACGTCGAGCGGCAACTGCATAATCGCGGCTCCGGCCACTGCTTTTTCGTTGCGCAGCTTTTCCACAAAGCTGTTGATGCTGGCGATGGCGGCGCGATAATCGCCCTTGAACGGTCGGATTTCCGCTTCGATCACCCCACTCTGTCTTTTGGGACCCGAAACAGAACCGGGTTGCCGGGTTTGGCCGGGTTCGGCTTCCAGGCTTTCGCTGAATTTCCAGCTTACGCTTTTCAGCACTACGCCGGGACTGGCATCTAGGACGTGGCTGATCGCCGCGAACATTAATTCCGGTCTGTGCGCGCTTTGCTTGATTTTTTGCGCAATCTCCACCACATTTCTCAGGTTTTCGGCGGAAGTGGGCGCGGCGGGAAATTGCTTGGTCACTTCCAGGTAAAAGACTTGTTGCTGCGATGCCTGCTGCAGCGCCTGTGCGGCTTGTTCCTTGTAGTTGAATTGCTGGTAAAGGTTCGCGCCACACCACAACAGAGCTGTCAACGCCACCGCGACACTGGCGACATAAACCCTGAGGCGCGCTGAATAGCGCCAGAACCGCCGGGTTTTTTCCTCGGGTGCCAGATCGATGAGCGGCTGATGCTCGCCCAGCATGTGTAAATACAGCACGTCCGGGGACAATTGCAGCAACTCTGGCGCCACTCCCAGTTTAGCCACGATCTCGCCGCGGCCAAAATTCTGGCACAGAACATTGGGTTGCTGTTTGACCAGCTCTCTGCTGAGCCCGGCCAGCGTTTCACTCTGATCGAGGATAACAACGAGCAGCGGCTCTTCCAGAGGCATGACCTTGACTGCCGCGAGGTAGAGCCGGGTATTGCCGATTTCCTCGGCATAGTCCGTGATGCGCGATACATTACTGATATTTTCCAGCGGCGTAAGGCGGCTGATACGCAGCCTCTGGTCGCGGAAAAAGGTCTGGCGCAGCCCGGCGCTGTTTTGCGTTACCAGCAGCAGGTTGCTGGTGTTGTCGAGGTCGAATTTTTTGAGAAGATTATGGCTGGCCATCGGCAGCAGGTAGATCCCCGCCAATGGCGCCTGCTGCGCCTCGATGACCTTGAGCCATCCTGCTATGAAGTCTTGGTTGGTAAGGGCGGCAAACAGGAAGCGGTCATCGCGCCGCTTGTCGGTCTCGCGTCCCTGCAGCCAGGCGCGGCTGTAGGGATTATTGCGGTAAAGCTGGCGCAATTTCCTCGCGATCATTTCCCTGCGGTCGCTACCGAAGCTGTGCGGCAGGTTTTCGAAACGATAATCTTCCTCGACTGTGTCCACCATGAGGTGCACCGGCGCCCCGGGGCTGCTCTGCAGGAGTCCATTGAACCCGGACCAGCCGTTCTGATCGTTGGCGAATACCTGGACCGCAACCAGCTTGCCTCCGCGCCAGCGGCCGGCGGTGGCCTGGGAAGCGGAAACGCAGAGAAAGATTTTGTCGGCCATAAGGTTGATTAAAACTTAAGCTTACCCAGGATATCGTACACCGGAAGCAAGGTGGCAGTCATGATGGAAAGCAAAAGCGAGGCCAGGATAATGGTGGTAAGGGGCCCTAGCAGCTTAAGGCCCTTGTCCACCGCATCCTTGACGTCGCGGTTGTAAAAATAGCTGACGTTAAGCAGCGCCGTATCCAATGCGCCGGTGGTCTCGCCCACGCGCAGCATGCGAATCACCAGCGGCGGGAACATGCCGAGATTGCGGAATGCCTCGGTCAGGCTTTCGCCCGAGCCGATTTGCTGGCCGGCGCGCTGCAGGCCGTCGACGATGACACGGTTGGCGACGATTCCCTCGCTGGTCTTGATGGCTTCAAGTATGGTGATGCCGGACTGATACATCAGCGCGAAGAAATTGGAGAAGCGCGCCATGATGATCTTTTGCAGGATCTCGCCGGTGATCGGCAGGTGCAGCTGCAGATAATCCCAGAAATAACGCATCTTGGGATTTTGCCGCACCAGGTACCCGAAGACGATGCCGGAAAATAGCGGCACGCCGAGTATATACGGCCAGTAGTGAATGATGGAGTTGGAAATAAAAATCAGCACTCTGGTCTGAAGCGGCAAGGGGAGACCCATGTTTTTCAGCAGCGACACCACTTGCGGCACCAATACCACCAGCAGCACGACCATTACCACCAGAATGACCAGCAAAACCAGGATGGGGTAAAGCATCAGGCGCCGCGTCTGGCCGATGAGCTCATCCTGCCATTTCATTGTCGTCGCTAGGCTTTCGAACACTTCAGTGAGCCGGCCGGCCTGTTCCCCGGCTTTCACCAAGCTCACGAAAACGTGGTTGAAGACATGCGGGTGGGCGGCAAGCGCCTGCGACAGCTGCTTGCCGCCTTCCATGTCTTCCAGAAGCGAGGTGATGATTTCGCGGAAACGCGGGTTCTCGAGCGTGTCGCGCAGATCGCGCATGCCCTCCAACAATGGAATCCCGGCGCGCGAAATCTGCTCCATGTCGAGGCAGAGCGTGATGAGATCGCGTCGGGTGATTTTGCCGCGCGCCAGGGCGGACGCACCGCGGTTGACCTGGCGGGAGGTGATCAGGTCCAGGCCCATGCGTTTCAACCGCAGCTCGAGATCCACCTCGTTGATGGCGTCAAGGCTGCCGCGTGCCGGCCGGCCGGCACGGTCTACCGCTTTGTATTGAAAGGTGGACATGGGCTGTTAGCCTGGACTCTGCTTTACCTGCGATGAAATGCTTTTAGTTTACCTGGTCGGTGAGATTCACTGTGCGCGTGACTTCGGTGCTGCTGGTCACGCCCTCGAGCACCAGGCGCGTGGCTTCATTGGCGAGTGTATTGAAGCCTTTCGCCGACGCCGCGACCTGCAGCTCGCGCAGCGTGGCGCGTCGCGCCACCAATTCATCCAGATCGCTGTCCATTTGCAGCACTTCCACCACCGCCGTGCGGCCTTTGTAACCTTTGTTGTTGCAGTGTTTGCAACCGACCGGTTTGTAAATCTTTAGGGATGTGTCTTCCAATTTGAACACCTTGCGCTCGAGCGAAGTCGGATCCACGGCTTTCTTGCATTTCGGGCAGAGCAACCGCACCAGGCGCTGCGCGACCACGCCGATCACGTTGCCGGCGATGATGTCCGGAAGGATGCCTATGTCCATGAGCCGCGGAAACGCCCCCAATGCGGAATTGGTGTGCAGCGTGGTGAACACCTGATGGCCGGTCATCGCCGCGCGGAAAGCCATTTCCGCCGTTTCCTTGTCGCGGATTTCGCCGACCAGGATGATGTCCGGGTCCTGGCGCAAAATCGAGCGAATGCCGTTGGCAAAATCCATTCGCGCCGCTTCGTTCACCGAGGTCTGGCGCATCAGGGTCACCGGGTATTCCACCGGGTCTTCTAGGGTCATGATGTTGACTTCTTCGTTGTTCAGTTTGGAAAGCAGTGAATACAGCATGGTGGTCTTGCCGCTGCCGGTGGGCCCGGTGAGGATCAAGATGCCTTCAGGACGCGACAGCATGAAACTCATCTTGCGCACGATTTCCTTGGACAGGTTCATGCGTTCCAGGTTGATGATGGATTTTTCACGGTCCAAGACCCGCAGCACGATGTTTTCGCCGTGAACCGTGGGCTGGGTCGAGACGCGGAAATCCACCTCGCGCCCGTTGAGGTTGAGCGAGAGCCGCCCGTCCTGCGGCGAGCGGGTTTCGGCGATGTTCATCTCCGAAATCACCTTGAGGCGCACCGCGATGCCCGGCCAGTAGGTCTTGTGCAGGCTGCGCACCTGTTCCAGCACGCCGTCAACGCGGTAGCGGATGCGCAGAAAAGCGTATTCCGGCTCGAAGTGGATGTCGGAGGCGCCGCGTTTCACCGCGTCCACCAGCAGCGCATCCACCAGCCGCACGATGGGTTGGGTGTATTCATCGCCCGCCGCTTGCAGGCTCTGGTAGTCGATTTCCCCGGTTTCGATTTCCTGGAGGATGCCGTCCACCGAAAGCTCGAAGCCGTAGAAGCGGTCAATGCTCTCCTCCAGCTGTGCCTCGCCGGCGAGCAGGGTTTTGATTTCGATGTGCGGGCCGAGCGTGGCGCGCAGTTGATCCAGCGCTACCACGTTGAAGATCTCGCTCACCGCCACCGTCAGGCTCTTATTCTCGGCGTCGTAAGCGATTGCCAGCATGCGGTAACGGCGCGCGAATTCCTGCGGCACCAGCTTCAGCGCTTCGGCGTCGGCGACGACGTGGGAAAGGTCAATGCTCTCCTGGCCGATGGTGCGGGCCATGAGGTCGCGAATCACCGCTTCGCTGACAAACCCCAGCTTCACCAGCTGCCGGCCGACCTGCAGCTTGCTTTGCTTTTGCTCGGTGAGCGCGATGCGCAGCTGGTCGGCGGTTACCAGCCCCTGCTGGATCAGCATCTCGCCGAGACGCATTTTTTTACGCTGTTCCATCGGCCGCTACTCCAGCGAAGACAGCCGGCTGATGCGGTTTTGCGCCAGATTCAAATCGAAATGCGCCTGTCCTTTGTTCCTAGCCAGGGTCAGCGCCTGTTGATAGAACTTGAGTGCAAGCTTGGGTTGGTTGAGATGTTCCAGACTGACGGCCAGATTGAAAGCATAATCCGGATTGTCGGATTGCAGATGGTGCGCCCGGAAATAGACGTCCTGCGCGCCGGGCCACTGCGACTGCCCGGCGTACAGGTTGCCCAGAGTGAAATACAGGAAAGCGGAGGGTTCGCGGGCGAGTAATTGCTTGAGGCGCGCCTCGCTCGCTTGCGGGTCGGCGCGTCCGACCAGGCCGATCAGCGCGGCCTGCGCCGTGGCGTTCTTCGGATCGGTTTGTAATGCTTTCATATAATACTGAGTGGCCTGATCCGGCTGCTTCTGCTGTTCCGCGATTGAGGCAAGACCAAGCAGGGCTTCCACGTTGTTCGGTTCGGCGGTCAAAAATTTTTGGTAAGCGGCTTGTGCCGTCTCAAGACGGTTTTGCTGGAGCGCTGAATAAGCGTCCTGCAGCTGCGGATCGACCGTCGGTGCGGCGCGGACGGGGCTGACGCTGATATTCTGCTGCGGCAGTGCGCGCGGCGCAGCGGGTCGCGGGGCACGGACAGCGTTGACTTCGCCTTGCTCGCGCGGTAAGTCGGCAAAAAGCGGCTTGGATTCCGGTACGGGTTGGGCCGGTGGCGGCGCTGGCTGTGGCGCGGGCGCGACAACCAGCGGAGCCTTGGCCGAGGGCTGAGCGGGCGCGGTGAACACGGCGGGTTTGTTGATGGCCAGGAGCACGTAGACAAACCCGCCGATTACCAATAGAGCCGCGATGAGGCCAATCAAAACTATCGGATGCCCGCGAATGTAGTTGCCGATCCCGCCCGGCGTCTCGCCCGCGCGCATCACCGTCGCCGCCATGGCGGGGCTGACGGTGGCGGCAGGCGGCTCGGCGAGCGGTTGAGCCCAGGCCGCCGCCGTGGACTCGGATTCCATCGGTTGCAGCTCGAGCTCGCGGGAATCCTTTTCCGTAACTTCGCCGGCGCCTTGGCTGCCGCCTTCACGGTTCTGGGCAGCCTTTTGCAAGGCTTTCATCAACAGGCTCATTGAGTGCTGCCGGAGATTTCAGGTTGTGGCAAAAAACGCTTGAAGAATTTCAATTCATCGCTGTCCAGCGAAGGATTGGTCACCACCGTCGGGCGCAGGAATATCACCAGTTCGGTTTTTGACACGAGGTCGTTGCGGAAGCTGAACAAGTCGCCGAAGCGCGGAATCTGTCCCAAGCCCGGCACCGCGTCGCGGCTGCGCGTTTCTTCATCCTGCATGAGCCCGCCCAGAATGATCGTCTGTCCGCTGTTGACTTGCAGCACCGATTCCATTTCACGGGTCTGGATTTGTGGCACCGGGTTGGTGATTGTTTGGGTGACGCCGGGGATGCCGGTCGGGATGATGAGGCTGGGGTTAGGGTCGTTGACGAACTTGGTGATGCGCGAAATGGTCGGGCGCACGGTAAGCGAAACCGCGCCGTTCTCGTTGATTTGCGGAGTGACGCTCATCACCACGCCCACTGGCACCGTCTGCGCGCGGGTGTTGACAACCGGCTGCGTCACTATGCCGGTGGTGACCACCGCGGGTTGTACTTCAATCGAAAAATAAACGATGTTATCCACCACCTTTAACAGCGCCGTCTGGTTATTCAGTGCCATCAATTTCGGGCTGGAGAGCACATGCGTTTTACCGAATTGCTCAAGCAGCTTGATGATAGAGGTGATGGAGGGATTGGTATTGCTGGAGGCATAGGCAATCGAGGTAAACGGCGGCGTACCGAGATTGGTACCAAGCAGGCTTTGGCGGATGGTGAAATTGCCGAGACGGACGAAATCTACTCCCGCCTGATACTGGTCGCTCAGGAACACTTCGACAATGGTCGCCTCGATCAGCACTTGGCGCTGCGAAGATTCACCGACTCCGTCGAGGTATTGTTTTATCAGCGCGTGCTGTTTTTCCGACGCCAGCACGCTGACCATGCCGGTGACCGGGTTGACTACGATATCGTCTTTTGCATCGCCGGGAAGCGCCGGCGAGCCGCCGCCAAAAGCGGCGTTGAACAGGGTTGGCGCCGCCTGGCCCGCGCGTGACACCGCCTCGGCCTGTTGCAGTCGCTCCTCGCGCGCGGCTCTCAGCGCTTCGGCGCGCGTCGCCTTGTCTTCGGCGGAAAGCGTCTGCACCTTGGTGGTGCTTAAAATGCTGCGGATATTGTCTTTCAACACATCCCAGAAATTATTGTTGGAGGTGGTGCTGACGTTGGTGGTGGAAGTGCTGCCTGTACTGCCGCTGGACGAAGCCTGGGCGCCCCCGCCCGCTCCGGTGACCGGGGTGGAAATCTGGCCGGAAACGCCGATGGCGGACGTGGTGTTGCGAGTGATGTTGACATAGTTAACGTTGTAGGTTTTAAAGTAAGGCGTGTCCGGCGACACCACCAGCGTGTCGCCTTCCAGCTTGTAGCGGATGTTGACCTGGCGCGCGATGCGGTCGAGTATCGCCGGCAGGGTTTCATTCACCGCATTCAGCGTCACCAGCCCCTGGATTGCGGGGTGGATGTCGATGTTTTGCTTGGTGTCGCGCCCGAGTGCAAACAAGAGTTCCTTCGCCGGCACCTCGTTTACCACCACGCTGTAAGTCTGCGGTTTTTCGACCGGCTTGGGAGGGGGAACGAAGGCGGTAGTTGTTACCGGCGCCGGAATTTCCGCCGGCTCAATCTCGGGTTTGGCCGCGCTGATATGGCCTTGCGATTGCGGGATGTGCGGATAATTAGCAGCACAGCCGCCGAAGAGCAAGGCCAGTGACAGGAAAAAAAAGAATCGCAATAAACAGGGGTGTTGCATTTTTTCCCCGGTTCCTTATATTAAGCAACACAGGATATTCCCTATAAATCTTAACCCTAGCACGATTTTATTACAACTTAGTCTAAACATTCTTGGCAATCTATACAGAGCAACAAGCTTTATACCCGTGCATTCAGGAGTTTATTCCAACTCGCGCAATGTCCGGAAAACGGGCCACTAATTACGAAATTCTTCTATTTTCAAAAGTTTAAGTTTGAACACCTCAGAGTATTTAGCGGGAAGTTGACTCATCGCCACCCTGGCTTCCTGCTGTGAAGGATACAGACCGTAAAACACCCTGAACCTCACTTGGCCCCCCGTTTTCACCGGGTACACGTAAATTTCGTCGAGATTCACCAGTTTCTCGGCGCGCGTAAGAAAACGTTCGATACGCGGCGGTCGCATGTCCTCGGTGAGGAACAGCTGGATGCTGAAATTTTCTGCTGCGGCTCGGGCAAACGCGTTTTGCGCCGCTTCAATGCGTTGCTGCAGCAATGGATATTGTACAAACGCGGCGTCTGCCTCGGGTTGCGCCGGCTTTTCGGGTTTGCCCTCTGCGCCGGCGGGGGCTAACGTAACTGTAGGGGACATCCGCATCGGAAGGCCGAGTTCGCCGGGGCCGGTTTTTTGCGCGCCAACCTGTGCGCTAGCTTGGGAAGAGCCGGATGCAGCTGGTTCTGCTATGGCCAGCTTGGGCTCCTCAGATGCCGCAGGCTTTGCCGGCGCGTTTTGCGGAACCGGTGCGGCACTGGCAGCGGGCTGATTATTGGAAGGCGCTTCAAATGGCAGCCAAAGCGAGAGGTAGGCGCCGTACAACAATGCTCCGAGTGCGATTCCGAACGCAAGCCAGGCCAACCCGGGAACCGGCCGGCGCCCCATGTCGCTGCCGAATTCACTGTCCTTGATGGCCGCCTTGATATGCTTGGGCTTGATGGTATGCGTATTGTCCGCGAATGCCGCAAGCAGCGCCTTGTCTGCAAGCAGGTTGACGCGGCGCGTGAGTCCCTTTGAGGCTTTGGCAATCATGCGTACCACGCCCGGGGAAAACAGGTTCGGGCCGCGGTAGCCCGCAGCGCGCATGCGGAACATCAGATAATCCTTAATTTGTTGGCCGTTCAGCGGCCCCAGCGAAAAGCTGTAGGTAATGCGCTCGCGCAGCGGACGGATCTCGGGCTTGCGCAGGATTTCATCGAACTCCGGCTGACCAAACAGGATAATTTGCAAAAGCTTGTGGCTGCCGGTTTCAAGATTGGACAGAAGCCGCATTTCCTCCAGCGTGGCGAGCGGCATGCTTTGCGATTCCTCGACGAAGACCACCACCTGGCGCTTTTGCGCGTGGCGTTCCAGCAGATAATGGTGCAGTGCCTGCATTACTTCGAGGCGCGGCGCCTGGTTGGGGATGGGCAATTGCAGTTCAAAGGCGACGACATGCAGGACTTCTTCCGGCGAGACGCTGGGATTGGCAAGATAGACGCTTTCGATATGGGCGGGCAGACGCGTCTGGAGCATCCGGCACAGCATGGTCTTGCCGCTGCCTACTTCGCCGCTCACCTTGATCAAGCCCTCGCCGTGCGTGATGGCGTAAATCAAGGCGTCGAGGATGGCGCCGCGGTTTCCCCCGGAAAAGAAAAATTCCGTATTGGGAGTGATTTTGAACGGTGGCTGTGTCAGGCCGAAGTGGGCGTAATACATGATGCCGAGCGCCTATTCTTTATTTTCTTCCAGATTGCCGTATTGCTGCATGCGGCTGTAGAGCGTAGTGCGGCGCACGCCCAAAAGCTTGGCCGCCTGTGACAGATTGCCGTGGGTGATGGAGAGCGCCGCTTCCACATAACTTCTTTCCCACTCCTGCAGCATCTGGTCGAGGTTGAAATTTTTCTGGTTCTGTAAATGCTTTTTCGCCGCTTCCTGCAGGAATTTTATATCCTGCGAAACCGCCGGCTCGGGCGTTTTCACGTCCATCCCGTCCATGTCGAGCTCGCTTTGCAATTGCGCCGTACCCACTGTTTGCCCCGGATATTTGGTGGTGAGCCGGATCACGACATTGCGCAATTCCCGCACGTTGCCGGGGAAGGGATAGTCGAGCCACAGCAAAAGCGACTTGTCGTCGAGCGTGAACGGGGCGACATGGCTCTGGCGCGCATAGAAATCGCTGAAGTGGTCGAGCAGGGCGCGCTTGTCTTCACCCAGATCGCGCAGCGGCGGTACGCTGATGCTGAACACGCTCAAGCGGTGATAGAGATCGGAACGGAAGCGCCCCGCCTTGATTTCCTGGCGCAGGTCGCGGTTGGTGGCGGCGACCACGCGCGCGTTGCTGGTGCGGCTTTGGGTTTCGCCGACGCGCTGGTATTCGCCGTTTTCCAGCACGCGCAAAAGCTTCGCCTGCAGTTCCAGCGGCAGTTCGCCGATTTCGTCGAGGAAAAGAGTGCCGTCGCGCGCATCCTCGAAATAGCCCGGGCGCGATGCATCGGCGCCGGTGAAGGCGCCTTTGCTGTAGCCGAACAACGTCGGCTCCACCAGGTTGGGTGAAATCGCCGCGCAGTTCAAAGCGAGATAAGGCTTCTGCCGCCGACTGCTTAAGCGATGCAGGGACGCGACGACCAATTCTTTGCCGCTTCCCGATTCGCCCTCAATCAGCACCGGGAACGGCGCGTCGGCATATTGGCCGATTTGATTGCGTAGTTTTTCGATTACTGAACTTGAGCCGATGATGCCGCTGTCCGCGGGCGCCACGCCCAATTCGGCATCGCGTATTTCAAGCGCCTTGGTGAGCAGGCTTTTAAGTTTTTCAGGCTCGCACGGCTTGGGGATGAATTCAATCGCGCCCAGGGTGCGCGCGTGCCGGGCGTTGGCCTCGTCGTTCTGCCCGGACAGCACTACGATCTTGATGCCCGGGGAATGGGCGAGCAGTTCGTTGATGAGGCGAAAGCCTTCGTCGGGCCGGTGCGGCGTGGGCGGCAGGCCGAGGTCGATGAGCGCGAGCTGCGGCGGTTTCTCGAGCTGCCGCAGCAGGCTTTTTACCTGATTGCGGGAATTCGCTGCGTAGACGGAAAAATCCTTGCTCAACACGAAATTGAGCGTGTCGGTAATCAGCGGATCGTCGTCAACGATTAGCAAATCCGGTTTGGCTTGGGTTACCACCTTGCTCCTCAGATTGCACGCCGTGTGGTCATTTTGCCAGAGTCTTGGAGTCTCTAACATAGTAAAGCACCTTTGCGTTGCTGTCCCAAAGATGCGGATGCAAGGCGCGAGGGCGTAGCGCTACTCCGTAGTAACGCCAGCCCGAGCAACACCGCAGACGTGCTTTTGGGCCGCAACCCGCAGGGACGGGGCGGCGCTCAAGGCATGCCGTTGTCGCTCGCCGCTGGTTTAACCCCACTAAACGGCGCGGCTCGCTTCGCGGCCTGCACTTAATTCCGCCCCGTCGTAATAGGTGTATTGCTATGTTAGAGACTCCTAAGTTCCCGTCATAGCCTCTTGGCCGGTATCGCCGATGCAGGAGAGGAAGGCTTGCTCCAGGCTGGAAGCGCCGTGCTTGCGGCAAAGCGCATCGGGCGTGCCGACAAACAGCAGGCGGCCGCAATGAATCACCGCCATACGGCCGCACATTTCCTCGACGTCGGGCAGGGTGTGCGAAGTGAAGAACACGGTGCGGCCATCGCGACGCAAATCCTCAAGCCGGGCTTTGAGGCGCGCGCGCGCCTTGGGATCGAGGCCGCTGGTCGGCTCGTCCAGCACATACAAATCCTTGTCGGAGAGAAAGCAGGCCGCGAGCCCCAGTTTCTGCGTCATGCCCTTGGAGTAGGCGCGCACCGGAAGCGCCAGCGCGGAAAGATCGAGGTCCAGCGCGGCGAGCATCGTCTCAACTTGGGAAGATTCGTACGCCGATCCCTGCAGCTTCAGCATGTATTGCAGGAAGTCCTTGCCGGTGAGGTAATAGGGTGGAATGAAGTGCTCCGGCAGAAAAGAGAGGCGGTCACGCGAGCGGGTTTCGCGGTGGGAAACGCCGGATATTTCAATTTTGCCGCCGTCGGTCCCGCAAAAATCCAGCAGGCATTTCAAGAGAGTGGTTTTGCCCGCGCCATTGATGCCGACCAGGGCGAAAAACTCTCCCGTCTCGACGCTGAAATCCACTTCAGTGAGCGCCGGATAGTTTCCGAAGCGCTTGCTGACTTTCCTAAATAGCAGGGCGTCCATGGCCGCCGTCTTATCCTCTCTTGCGCCTCATCATAGCATGCTCGCGCCAAAGGGCACGGCAGCTTGCGAATACCGCCCGGGTTTTTCTCTTTGACATAACTGGGTTAGAATCCAGCTTTCCTGAAACCGCAAAGCATTCCACCATGCCCGCCGAAACACTGGTCGAAATCAACGACCTCAATTTTGCCTATGACCAGCGCCCCGTCCTGAAAGGGATGAATATGCGCATCGCCAAAGGGCAGGTGGTCTCCATCATGGGCGGCAGCGGCTGCGGCAAGACTACGCTGCTGCGCCTGATCGGCGGCCAGCTCCGGCCTGCGAACGGCGCGGTGAGGGTCGCGGGCGAGGTGATACACAAGCTCGACCACGACGGCCTGTACCGCATGCGCCGGCGCATGGGCATGTTGTTCCAGTTCGGCGCGCTGTTCACCGATTTGTCGGTGTTTGACAATGTCGCTTTTCCCTTGCGTGAGCACACGGATTTGCCGGAAGCGTTGATTCGCGATTTGGTGTTGATGAAGCTGAATGCCGTGGGCTTGCGCGGCGCGCGCGACCTCATGCCTGCCGCCATTTCCGGCGGCATGGCGCGGCGCGTGGCGCTGGCGAGAGCCATTGCGCTCGACCCGATGTTGATTATGTACGACGAACCGTTTGCCGGGCTTGATCCGATTTCACTCGGCGTGATCGCCAATCTCATCCGGCGCCTGAATGACGCGCTCGGCGCCACTTCGATCGTGGTCACCCACGACGTGCAGGAAACACTTGCCATCGCGAACTATATCTATTTTGTGTCGGAAGGGGTGGTGGTGGCGCAAGGCACGCCCGACGAAATCCGCGCCTCGCGCTTGCCTTTCGTGCACCAGTTTGTGCACGCGGAAATGGACGGGCCGGTGCCGTTCCATTATTCGGCCAAGCCGTATGCCGAGGACATCGGGCTCGGGGACGGCTATGGTTAAGCTGGTCGCCGAAAGTTTCCGCGGACTGGGCGGCTGGGCGGTGGACAGCGTCTGGAGCCTGGGCCATGCTAGCAGCTTTTTCTGGGCCACGCTCGTTCACTCGGGAACCAGTTTCAAGCGTTTCCGCCTGGTGGTGCGCGAAGTGTATATTGTCGGCGTCTATTCGCTGATAATCATCGTGGTCTCGGGCCTGTTCGTCGGTTTCGTGCTGGGGCTTCAGGGTTACAATACCTTGCAGAAATACGGCTCCTCGGAGGCGCTCGGCCTGTTGGTCGCGCTGTCGCTGGTGCGCGAGCTCGGGCCGGTGGTGACGGCGCTCCTGTTCGCCGGGCGCGCCGGCACCGCGCTCACCGCCGAAATTGGACTGATGAAAGCGACCGAGCAGTTGTCGGCGATGGAGATGATGGCAGTGGACCCGATTGCACGGGTGATCGCGCCGCGCTTCTGGGGCGGCGTGATTTCCATGCCGCTTTTGGCCTCGATCTTCAGCATCGTCGGCGTGTTCGGCGGCTATTTCGTCGGCGTGGTGCTGATCGGGGTGGACGAGGGCGCGTTCTGGTCGCAGATGCAGGCCGGCGTGGACGTGTTCAAAGACGTGCTGAACGGCGCGATCAAAAGCGTGGCGTTCGGTTTCACGGTGACCTGGATCGCGCTGTTCGAGGGCTACGATAGCGTTCCCACCGCGGAGGGCGTGTCGCGCGCGACGACCCGCACCGTGGTCACCTCGTCGCTAGCGGTGCTGGCGCTCGATTTCGTATTGACGGCTTTGATGCTTGGAGGGTAGTGATGGAACGCAATAGTCGTGGTGAAAGACGACTGGCACGACAAACGCTCGATTTGTGGGTCGGCCTGTTCGTCCTGGGCGGCATCCTGGCGCTGTTCATGCTGGCGTTCAAAGTCGGCAACTTGAGCAGTTTCAGCCTGTCTGACGACAGTTATGTGCTGTATGCCAATTTCGAGAACGTTGGCAGCTTGAAAGTGCGGGCGCCGGTGAAAAGCGCCGGCGTGGTGGTCGGACGGGTCGCCGAAATCCGTTTTGATAACAAGGACTACGTGGCCAGAGTAACCTTTAGCCTCGACAAACGTTATCAGTTTCCTAAAGACACCTTTGCCAGCATTTCGACCTCCGGTTTGCTTGGCGAGCAGTATGTGGGACTGGACCCGGGCGGAGACAGCGAGTATCTCAAGCCCGGAGATACCCTTGCCAAGACCCAGTCGGCGGTGGTGCTGGAAAAATTGATCGGCCAGTTTTTGTTCAATAAGGCGCAAGACAGCGGAAACGGCAAATGAAAATTCTCGGCAAGCTTTTGGTGGCCCTGACGTTTGTGGGAAGCAGTGCGGCACGCGCGGCGGACGCGGCTCCGGATACGCTGGTGCGCGACACGTACAATGAAGTGTTGGAGATCCTTAAAAAGGACAAGGATATCCAAGCCGGAGACCGCCAGAAACTCCTCGGACTGGTCGAAGCCAAAATCCTGCCGCATTTCGATTTCGCGCGCATCACCCGGCTGGCGGTGGGCAAAAACTGGCGCGCCGCCACGCCGGAACAGCGGCAGGCGCTGGTGAAGGAATTCCGCACGCTGCTGGTGCGCACCTATTCCACCGCGCTCGGGACCTACAAAGACCAGACCTTTGAAGTGAGGCCCGCCGATGTCAAGGGCAATGATGCGGCAGTGAAAGTGCAGATTAACCAACCCGGCGGGCAGCCGATCATGCTTGACTACAGCATGGAAAAGACGCAGCAAGGCTGGAAGGTTTACGATGTGATGGTCAGCGGCATCAGCCTGGTGACGAGCTACCGCAGCTCATTTAACGAAGAAATCAACCGCACCGGCATCGACGGACTGATCAAGACGCTGGTGGAAAAGAACCGGAAGCTGGAAAGCGGCGGGGAAAAATCCACCAGTGTGCAGTTGGAACAAAAATGATCGAGCGCGAAGGCCGCAGGCTGCGAGTCAAGGGCCCGATTACTCTGAGCAATATCACCGCGCTTTTGGAAGCGGGGCTGCAGCAATTCGATTTAGAACTAAAGGAAATCGATTTCAGCCAGGTGCAGCACGTCGATTCGTCCGCAGTAAGCATGCTGCTGGAATGGCTGCGTCAGGCGCAAAGCCGCAAGCTGCAGCTGCGCGTCGTCAATATGCCGGATAATATGCAGAGCCTGGCCGCGCTCTACGGCGTGCTCGAACTCATCCCGTCCTCGACAACCCAGCCCGCAAAATAAGCGATAATGGCCTGCCGCAGGATTCGCGAGCGACCTTGTGGTGGGCGTTCTTGAACATTTGTTCCCATGATCCCCGCCATTCAAGTCAGTGAAGTGCATAAGAGCTTCGGCGCGGTGCAAGCGCTCGCCGGAGTGAGCCTGGAGATTGCGCCAGGTGAGTTTTTAGCGCTGCTAGGCCCCAACGGCGCGGGCAAGACCACGTTGATCAACATCCTGGCCGGGCTGGCGCGCCCCGACCGTGGAAAGATTTCGGTAATGGGGCATGATGTGCTTGCGCACTATCGCGAGGCACGGCGCGCACTTGGGGTGGTGCCGCAGGAGCTGGTGTTCGATCCGTTTTTCACGGTGCGGGAGACGCTCACCATCCAGTCGGGTTATTTTGGCCTCAGGAACAACCACGACTGGATTGACGAAATTATTCACAACCTCGATCTCACCGACAAGGCGGATACCAACATGCGCGCTCTCTCCGGCGGCATGAAACGGCGCGTACTGGTGGCGCAGGCGCTGGTGCACAAGCCGCCGGTCATCGTGCTCGATGAGCCGACCGCGGGAGTGGACGTGGAATTGCGCCAGGCACTGTGGGAATTCATCCGCAAGCTCAACCGTGACAGCCACACTATCGTACTGACCACGCATTACCTAGAAGAAGCGGAAGCGTTATGCGGGCGCATTGCCATGCTGAAGCAGGGCAAAATCGTCGCGCTCGACACCACTCGGAATCTTCTGGAGAGCTTTTCCCGGCGTCAGGTGAAGCTGCTGCTTGTGCCGGATGTGTTGCCCGAAGCCTTGCAACCGCTGTTGAGCGCCCGTGAAGGCAACAGCTTCATTTTGTCGCTTCCCGATTACGCTGAGCTGCAGCGGGTGCTCACGCAGCTCAGGGAAGAAAAAATCGAAGTGCGGGAAATCGAGTTGCTGCAAACCGACCTCGAGGAAGTTTTTGTGAACATCATGAGTAAGCACTGATGCACGGATTTAACACATTGTTTTATAAGGAATTATTACGCTTCTGGAAAGTGAGCTTACAGACCATTCTCGCGCCGGTGGTGACGGCGCTCCTGTATCTGCTGATTTTTTCGCATGTGCTGGAAGAGCATGTCCACGTGTATGAAGGTGTGAGCTATACCGCGTTCCTGATCCCCGGTCTGGTGATGATGACGGTGCTGCAAAATGCCTTCGCCAACAGTTCCTCCAGCCTGATTCAGTCGAAAATTACCGGCAACATCATTTTCATCCTGCTGCCGCCGCTTTCCCATTGGGAGTTCTTCATCGCCTACATGCTCGCCGCCGTCGTGCGCGGGCTGGTAGTGGGTTTGGGCGTGTTTGCGGTTACGCTGTGGTTTACCAGCGTGCCGCTCAAATACCCGCTGTGGATCCTGCTGTTCGCCCTGCTGGGGAGCGGCATTCTTGGCAACCTGGGCATTATCGCCGGCATCTGGGCCGACAAGTTCGACCAGTTGGCGGCGTTTCAGAATTTCATCATCATTCCACTGACATTCCTCTCCGGTGTGTTTTATTCGATTCATTCCCTGCCGCCGTTATGGCAGAAGGTTTCGCATTTCAATCCGTTTTTCTACATGATCGACGGCTTCCGCTACGGTTTTTTCGGCGTCTCCGACATTTCACCCTATTCGAGCTTCGCGGTTGTCGCGGGCTGTTTCCTCGCTTTATCATGGTTCACTCTTTGGTTGATCAAAATCGGCTACAAGCTGCGTTACTAAAATGACCACGCCTGAAAAGATCAAAAGCTACATTCAAGACAACTTGCCGTGCGAACGGGTGGAAGTGCGGGGCGACGGCCAGCACTTCGAGGCGGTAATTGTGAGCGCGGCATTCCGCCAGAAGAACCGGGTGCAGCGCCACCAGATTGTTTACCGCGCGCTGGGTGATCGCATGCGCGAGGAAATCCATGCGCTCTCGATCAAGACGCTGACGCCGGAAGAATGGACAAACTAGTCATTCAGGGCGGCGCGCCGCTTTCCGGTGAGGTGCGCATTTCGGGCGCCAAAAATGCCGCGCTGCCGATTCTCTGCGCGAGCCTGCTTACCCGCGAGCCGTTGCGAATCGAAAATGTGCCGCATCTGCGCGATGTCACCACCACGCTGAATCTGCTGGCGCAGATGGGAGTAGGAGTATCGCTGCACGAGAAAATGACGGTGGAACTCACCGCCCAAAAACTTGCTAATCGGGTCGCGCCGTATGAGCTGGTGAAGACCATGCGCGCGTCCATACTGGTGCTGGGCCCGACGCTCGCGCGCGCGGGCGAGGCACGCGTGAGTCTTCCCGGCGGCTGCGCCATTGGGTTGCGGCCGGTGGACTTGCACATCAAGGGCCTGCAGGCGATGGGGGCGGAAATGGTCATTGAGCATGGTTACATCAATGCGCGTTCCAAACGCTTGAAGGGCGCGCGCATATTAATGGATCTGGTGTCAGTCACCGGCACCGAGAACCTGATGATGGCGGCGACGCTGGCGGAGGGCACGACCGTGATCGAAAACGCGGCGCGCGAGCCGGAGGTGGTGGATCTGGCGAATTGTCTCAATGCCATGGGCGCTTGCATCCGCGGCGCGGGAAGCGAGGTGATCAGCATCGAGGGCGCCAAGGAATTGCACGGCGCGCGCTACCGCATCATGCCCGACCGCATTGAAACCGGGACTTTTCTGGTGGCGGCGGCGGCAACCGGAGGCAGCGTCCGGCTGCGCGAAACCAGAGCGGACATTCTCGGTGCGGTCTTGGACAAGCTGGGCGAGGCCGGCGCACATGTGGAATCAGGCGAAGACTGGGTGGGAGTGAAAATGAACGGTGAATTAAAGGCAACCAACGTGCGCACCGCGCCGTATCCGGGTTTTCCCACCGATATGCAGGCGCAGTTCATGGTGTTGAACAGCGTGGCGCGCGGTGTCGCCACCGTCACCGAAACGATTTTTGAAAACCGCTTCATGCACGTGCAGGAACTCAAGCGCATGGGTGCAAATATCGAAGTGGAAGGCAATACCGCGCTGGTGAAGGGAGTGCCCAGGCTCGATGGCGCGAAAGTGATGGCGACCGACCTGCGCGCCTCGGCAAGCCTGGTGCTGGCAGGAATGGTCGCCCGCGGTGAAACTGTCGTTGACCGCGTCTATCATCTCGACCGCGGCTATGAGTGTATACAAGAGAAGCTCTCGCAACTCGGCGCGCGTATCCGCCGCGCACATTGATTTTCAACGAAAAACTCCTGCGCTCAGCCGCGTCTCTGCGGTAAAATGCACCTTTTTAGTTAAGAGACCGCCGTGCCCGGCATCACCCTCGCCTTGTCCAAAGGCCGCATCTTCGATGAAACCGTGCCCCTTCTGAAGGCGGCGGGGATTCGCGCGCTCGACGATCCTGAAACTTCGCGCAAGCTGATACTTGCCACTAACCGCGCTGACATCCGCATCATCATCGTGCGCGCTTCCGACGTGCCGACCTATGTGCAGTACGGCGCGGCGGATCTGGGCATTGCCGGCAAAGATGTGCTGGATGAGCATGGCGGGGCGGGACTATACCAGCCGCTGGATTTGAACATCGGGTGCTGCCGCATGATGGTGGCGGTGCCGCAGGAGTTCGATTACGAAAGCGCGGTGCGGCAGGGCGCGCGGCTCAAGGTTGCGACCAAATACCTGCAGACGGCGCGCGAGCACTTCGCGGCCAAGAGCATGCATGTTGACCTCATCAAGCTCTATGGCTCGATGGAGCTTGCGCCGCTTACCGGCCTGGCTGACGCCATCGTGGATTTGGTGAGCACCGGCAACACCCTGAAAGCGAACAACCTGAAAGTAGTGGAAGAAATCGCGCCCATCTCGGCGCGGCTTATCGTCAACCAGGCGGCGCTGAAACTCAAGCGCGAAGCGATCAAGCCGCTGATTGACGCGTTAGAAAAGGCGGCGGCGAATGGCAAAACTTAGACGTCTTTCAACCCGCAGCCGCAATTTCGAGGCGCGATTCAAGGCGTTGCTTGCCGTTGAAGCGGCCTTGGATGGCAAAGTGGATGCTGCGGTGGCCAAAATCCTCGCCGAAGTAAAAAAACGCGGCGATACGGCGCTTCTTGATTACACCCGGCGTTTTGACCGGCTCAAAGCGAAAACGGTGCGCGAGCTGGAACTGCCGCGGGCGTGCCTGGCCGCGGCTTTGCTCACCCTTCCTAATCCTCAACGGCAGGCATTGGAAGAGGCGGCGACCCGTATCCGCGCTTATCACAAAAAGCAGCTTGCCCAATCCTGGAGCTATCGCGAAAGCGACGGCACGCGGCTTGGCCAGCAGGTCACGCCGCTGGATCGCGTCGGCATGTATGTCCCCGGCGGCAAGGCGGCCTATCCTTCCACCGTGCTGATGAATGCGATTCCCGCGAAACTGGCGGGGGTGCGCGAGCTCATCATGACCGTGCCCACGCCCAACGGCGAGAGTAATGATTTGGTGCTTGCCGCCGCGGCCATCGCCGGCGTGGATCGCGTCTTCACCATCGGCGGCGCGCAGGCGATAGGCGCGCTGGCTTACGGCACCCAGACCATCCCGCAGGTGGACAAAATCGTCGGGCCCGGCAACGCCTATGTCGCCGCGGCCAAGCGTCGCGTGTTCGGCGTGGTGGGGATCGACATGATCGCGGGCCCTTCGGAAATCCTGGTGATTTGCGACGGCAAAACCTCTCCCGACTGGGTGGCGATGGATTTGTTCTCCCAAGCCGAGCACGACGAAATGGCGCAGGCGATTCTGCTTTGCCCCGACGGAAAGTTCATTGAGGCAGTGGCCGCAAGCGTCAAGCGGCTGCTGCCGGCCATGCCGCGCATGAAAGTGATCCGCGCTTCGTTGGAAAAGCGCGGCGCGCTGATCGAAGTAAAAGATCTGGATGAGGCCTGTGAGATCGCCAACCGCGTTGCGCCCGAGCATCTGGAGCTTTCGGTGGAAAACGCGCAAGGCTGGGCGGCCAAAATCAAGAACGCCGGCGCGATTTTTATCGGGCGCTACAGTTCCGAGGCTTTGGGCGATTACTGCGCCGGGCCCAATCACGTGCTACCGACTTCGCGCAGCGCGCGTTTTTCCTCGCCTCTGGGCGTTTACGATTTCCAGAAACGCTCCAGTCTGATAGAGGTGTCCAGGGAAGGCGCGGTCAAGCTCGGCAAAATCGCGGCGGAACTCGCCGCCGGCGAAGGCCTGCCCGCGCACGCTCAATCCGCCCAATACCGGATGAAATAATTCCGGCGGTTCAATATGGCGAAATCCCCTGATGAGTTAATCCGCGACGAGATTCGCGCGTTGAGCGCTTATCACGTGCCGGAGAGCGCCGGCCTGGTGAAGCTCGATGCGATGGAGAACCCGCATGCTTTGCCGCCGGCGCTGCAAATCGAAATGGCGCAACTGGCAAGCCGGGTGGCGATTAACCGCTATCCCGATCCGCAGGCGACCCGCTTCAAAGCGCAGTTGCGAAAAGTGTTACAAGTGGGTGATAGCATTGATATTCTTCTGGGCAACGGCTCGGATGAACTCATTCAAATAGTTGCCCTGGCGGTGGCGAAACCGGGAGCCGTGTTGCTGAGTGTCGAGCCCGGCTTCGTAATGTTCCGCATGCTGGCCACTTATGCGGGTATGCGTTATGTCGGCGTGCCGCTTAAATCCGATTTCGCGCTTGATGCCGCTGCCGTTATCCAGGCCATCAAGCGACACCCGCCGGCGGTGATTTTTCTCGCTTATCCTAACAACCCGACCGGCAATCTGTTTGATGCGGAGGCGGTGACACGCGTCATTGAAGCGGCGCCGGGGCTGGTGGTGGTGGATGAGGCGTATCACGCGTTTGCCAGCGCCAGCTTCATACCGCGGCTTGCCGATCACCGTAATCTGCTGGTGATGCGCACTTTTTCCAAGCTAGGCATGGCGGGATTGCGGCTGGGATTTCTACTTGGTCGCGCCGAGTGGCTGGCCCAACTCGATAAACTGCGTTTGCCGTATAATGTGAACGCGCTGACTCAAGCGGTGGCCGAAAAGCTGTTGCAGCATATGGATGTACTTCTGGAACAGGCACAACAGATAAAGGCGGAACGCGAAAAATTGCACGCAGAACTCGCGGCACTGACAGGCATCAAAGCGTATCGCAGCGACGCCAATTTCATTCTGTTCCGGGTAAACCGGGCGGACGAGGTGTTTAAGGGTTTAATTCAACGCGGCATACTGATTAAAAATTTGAACTGCAGCCACCCGCTGCTGGAAAACTGCCTGCGGGTGACGGTGGGCACGGCCGAACAGAACCAACAATTCATGCAGGCGCTCAAAGCCAGCCTCGTCAACTGAATTTCTTCCCTTTTTCTTTAATTTAAGATACGCCATGCGCAAGGCACAGGTAACCCGCAATACCCTGGAAACCAAAATCAGCGTGAAGCTCAACCTCGACGGCAGCGGCAAGTCCAAGCTCGCCACCGGGGTCGCGTTTCTCGACCACATGCTGGACCAGGTGGCGCGCCACGGTTTGCTGGACCTGGAAATCGCGGCGAAGGGCGACTTGCGCATTGATGCACACCACACCGTGGAGGATATCGGTATTACTTTCGGCCAGGCGTTTGCCAAGGCGCTCGGCGACAAGAAAGGCGTGCGCCGCTTCGGCCACGCCTATGTGCCGTTGGACGAGGCGCTCTCCCGCGTGGTGGTGGATTTATCGGGGCGGCCCGGAATCGATTACAACCTGAAATTCACCCGCGCCCGCATCGGCGAATTCGACGTGGACCTGGTGCACGAATTTTTTCAGGGCTTTGTCAATCACGCGCTGGTGACGTTGCATGTCGACAATCTGCGTGGCAAGAACGCGCACCATCAGTGCGAGACCGTGTTCAAGGCTTTCGGTCGGGCGCTGCGCATGGCGGCTGAAGTTGACCCCCGCATCAAAGGCGTGCTTCCTTCTACCAAAGGCAGTCTGTAGGCAGCAACATCCTGCATGATTGATATCGCAGTGGTGGATTACGGCATGGGCAATCTGCGCTCGGTGGCGAAAGCGCTGGAGCATGTCGCGCCCGATGCGAAGATAAGCGTAACGGATTCCCCTCGGCAGATTCGTGAAGCCAGGCGCGTGGTATTTCCCGGCCAGGGTGCGATGCCCGACTGCATGCGTGAAATGGATGCCCGGGGCTTGCGCGAGCCGGTGCTGGAGGCGGCGGAAACCAAGCCCTTTCTCGGCATCTGTATCGGTTTGCAAATGCTGTTCGATTGGAGCGAGGAAGGCGGCGTCGCGGGCCTGGGCGTGCTTCCCGGAAAAGTGCGGCGTTTTCCGCGTGAAGCAATGGTGGATCAAGGCGGCGCCAAGCTCAAAGTGCCGCACATGGGCTGGAACCGGGTCGAGCAGCAACAGTCTCACCCGTTGTGGAATGGCATTGAGACAGGCAGCCGCTTTTATTTTGTCCACAGCTATTATGTTGAAGCCGGTAAACTGCAACAGGTGACGGGCGTGAGCCGCTATCCGTTTGCCTTTGCCTGCGCGGTGGCGCGCGAAAACATTTTCGCGGTGCAATTTCACCCTGAAAAAAGCCAGGCCGCGGGTTTGCAACTGCTCGCCAACTTTATAAACTGGAATAATTGATGCGTTCCACACAACGCCGGTTTGTGTTGTATCATTTAAGCGTGAAATCCGCAGCTCGGCCAACCTACGTTTAGTTCACCCCGCTTGATTTTCCGTTCCAAGCAATGCTGATCATTCCTGCGATTGATTTGAAAGACGGGCAATGTGTGCGCCTCGAGCAGGGCTCGATGCAAAAAATCACGGTGTTTTCCGATGACCCGGCAAGCCAGGCGAAAAAATGGGCGGAGCAGGGCGCGCGGCGCCTGCACATCGTGGACTTGAACGGCGCGTTTGCAGGGAAGCCCAAGAACGAGGCCGTGATCAAGCAAATCATTGCTGCGGTGGGGGGTGAAATCCCGGTGCAGCTGGGTGGAGGCATCCGCGATCTGGAAACCATCGAGCGCTACCTCGACGACGGCATCAGTTATGTCATTATCGGCACCGCCGCGGTGAAAACCCCCGGTTTCCTGCACGAGGCCTGCACCGCTTTTCCCGGCCACATCATGGTCAGCCTGGACGCCAAGGGCGGCAGAGTCGCAGTGGACGGCTGGTCGAAAATGACCGGCCACGACGTGGTGGACCTCGCCAAAAAGTTCGAGGACTACGGCGTGGAAGCGGTGATTTACACCGACATCGGCCGCGACGGCATGCTAAACGGCGTCAACATCGAGGCCACGGTCAGCCTGGCGCGCGAGCTTACCGCGCCGGTGATTGCCAGCGGCGGCATCAACAGCCTCGACGACGTGAAGGCGCTGTGCAAGGTCGAAGCCGAAGGTATCATGGGCGCGATTACCGGCCGTGCCATCTACCAAGGCACGCTCAATTTCGCCGAAGCGCAGAAGCTTGCCGACAAACTCGGCTCGAAAGCGAAGCCTTGAACCGCGGAGACGCAAAGGCGCTGAGAATTTTAAGTAAAAGGCTTGCCCTGACTTTGGTTTTTCTGCGTTTCCGCGCCTCTGCGGTGGAAAACTGATTTATGGGCCTCGCGAAACGTATCATTCCCTGCCTCGATGTCACCGGCGGCCGCGTGGTCAAAGGCGTTAATTTCGTGGGCTTGCGCGATGCGGGCGATCCGGTGGAAATTGCGCGCAGCTACGACGAACAGGGCGCGGACGAGCTCGCCTTTCTCGACATCACCGCGAGCTCCGATTCCCGCGGCCTGATTTTTTCCATGATCGAAGCGGTGGCGACGCAGGTGTTTATCCCGCTCACCGTCGGCGGCGGAGTGCGCTCGGTGGCGGATGTGAGGAGCCTGCTGAATGCGGGAGCGGATAAGGTGAGCATCAACACCGCGGCGGTAGAAAATCCCCAGCTGGTGGCGGATGCCAGCAGCCGCTTCGGCTCGCAATGCATCGTCGTGGCGGTAGACGCAAAACAGGTGAGCGACGGCGCCAATCCGAGTTGGGAAATCTACACCCACGGCGGGCGCCGGGCGCGGGGATTTAATGCGGTAGAATGGGCAAGGCGCATGCAGGCGCTGGGCGCCGGCGAGATTTTGCTTACCAGCATGGATCGCGACGGTACCCGAAACGGTTTTGATTTGGCGCTCACGCGCGCCATTTGCGATGCGGTCGATATTCCAGTGATTGCCAGCGGCGGCGTGGGCAATTTGCAGCATCTGGTGGACGGTGTGCTGCAAGGCGGGGCGGATGCCGTGCTCGCGGCGAGCATTTTCCACTATGGCGAATTCACGGTGCGCGAGGCCAAGGAATACATGGCCAGGCACCATATCGAAGTCAGGTTATGAACATGGCGGACACCTGGTTAAACCAAGTAAACTGGACGCAGGATGGTCTGGTTCCGGTAGTGGTTCAGGAAACAGGCAGCGGCAAGGTGCTGATGTTTGCCTGGATGAACCGTGAAGCCCTGCAACGCACTGTAAAAAGCGGTGAAGGGGTGTACTGGTCGCGCTCGCGCAAGAAACTGTGGCGCAAGGGTGAGGGGTCCGGCCATGTGCAAAAAGTGAAGGAAATCCGCCTCGATTGCGACCAGGATGTGTTGTTGCTGACAGTGGAACAGGTGGGCGGCATTGCCTGCCATACCGGCAGACACAATTGTTTTTTTCACAAACTGCATGACGGCAAATGGGTGGTGACAGATCCGGTGATCAAGGACCCGAAAGAGATATATAAGGAATGAGCGACGCGATACTGCAACGCCTGGCCAAAACGCTGGAGAGCCGAAAGAACGCGAGCCCGGACAGCTCCTATGTGGCAAAACTTTATGCCGGCGGGGCCGACGCCATATTGAAAAAAATTGGCGAGGAGGCTTCCGAGACCCTGCTCGCGGCGCAAGACGGTGATAAACTACAGATTGTGAAAGAAACCGCTGATCTGTGGTTTCACTGCTTGGTGATGTTGACCTACTTCGGCTTGAAGCCGGATGACGTACTCAAGGAATTGGAACGGCGTGAAGGCGTTTCGGGATTGGAGGAGAAAGCGACACGCAAAAAAGGCAAGCCACGGGAATACGGAAACGGAAAATGAATGGACAACTGCATTTTTTGCAAGATCGCGAGAGGGGAAATCCCAAGCAAGAAGGTGTACGAGGACGACGAGGTTCTTGCCTTTCACGACATCAACCCGTTGGCACCGGTGCATTTCATGCTTATCCCGAAGCAGCATGTGGATTCGCTTGCGCATGTCAGCGAGATGCACAGCGATGTGTTGGGGAAACTCATGGTGCTGGCACCGAAGCTCGCCAAACAACAAGGATGCAAAGATGGTTTCCGCACCATCATCAATACCGGAAGAGTGGCGCGGCAGGACGTGTTGCATTTGCACATCCACGTTATCGGTGGGCCGGAAGTATTGCCGCAAATGCTGTACCGTCCCAAGCCGGCATGAATTTTATTAGGAGTTAAACATGGGCTCATTAAGCATTTGGCATTGGCTGATTGTTTTGCTTATCGTGCTCTTGATTTTCGGCACCAAGAAGCTGCGTAACATGGGCACCGATCTCGGCAACGCCGTGAAGGGTTTCAAAGACGGCATGCGCGGCAATGCTGAAGAAGACAAGCCCGCGCAGCCGCCGGCAACAGGCAAAACCATCGAAGGCGAAGTGACCGATAAAACCCAAACTAAAGCGTGAATGAGGTGAATGAAGTGAAAAGGTGAAGAAGTAAGAAAAAGCTGCAAAACCGGCATTTTTCTACACTCTTCGCTCCTTCACTCCTTCACTTCTTCACTCATTCACTCCTCATGTTTGATGTCGGTTTTTCTGAAATCCTGGTGATCGCCGTGGTGGCGCTCATCGTCATCGGCCCCGAGCGGCTGCCCAAAGTGGCGCGAACGCTGGGGCATCTGTTCGGGCGTTTGCAGCGCTATGTGGCGGAAGTGAAAGCCGACATCGACCGTGAAATGCAGATGGATGAGCTGAAAAAACTCCAGTCCAGCATGCAGGAAACGGCGCGCAACATCCAGCAATCCATCAACCAGGAAGCGCACGCGGCAGAATCGCAGGTGAACGCCATCGCCAGTGATGCGGGGAAGACGGGCGACTCCTCCCCAACCCAAACCGGCGCGGTCGCGCCGCAACCCAAGCAACCCTGAGCGCCCGATTAATCCCGAAGCTTGCGCCGACAATGGCCACCGCCGATACTTTTATTTCACACCTGATCGAACTGCGCGACCGCCTGCTGAAATCGATTGGGGCTGTCGCGATGGTGTTTTTCTGCATGTTTCCCTGGTCGAAAGATATTTACGCCTTGCTGGCCAAACCCATGCTGGCGGCGCTGCCCCAGGGCGGACAAATGATCGCGACCGAGGTGGCCTCCGCGTTTTTTGTGCCGATGAAGGTAACGATGCTCGCAGCGTTCGTCGTCGCGCTTCCCTTCGTGCTTTACCAGATGTGGGCTTTCGTCGCGCCGGGACTTTATGCCCACGAAAAACGCCTGGTTGGCCCGCTGATTTTCACCAGCACGCTGCTCTTTATCTGCGGCATGGCGTTCGCCTATTTCCTGGTTTTCCCTCTGGTATTCGGTTTCATCGTCGGCGTCGCGCCGCAAGGCGTGGCGGTGATGACCGATA
Organism: Burkholderiales bacterium; assembly: GCA_035543335.1. Lineage (NCBI taxonomy): Bacteria > Pseudomonadati > Pseudomonadota > Betaproteobacteria > Burkholderiales > Burkholderiales bacterium. The sequence goes on along the minus strand of DASZZH010000029.1, from coordinate 30,726 downwards.
TCGGCAAGTATCTGGATTTCGTGCTCACCATGTTCATGGCTTTTGGGATTACTTTTGAAGTGCCGGTGGCGGTGGTGCTGCTGGTGAGAGTGGGCGTCGTGAGCATTGCCCAGTTGAAGGAAGTGCGCCCTTATGTCATCGTCGGCGCTTTCATCATCGGCGCGATTTTCACCCCGCCCGACGTGGTGTCGCAAATCATGCTCGCCGTGCCGATGTGGTTGCTTTATGAACTGGGCATCGTGGTGGCGAAGCTGGTAGTCAAGCCGGCGGGAACGGCGGAAAACTACCAAGCCGAGGATGGCGGGCGCGCGGAATAGGAGGGGCGTGCTGCCCGTTACCTTATTCCTCTTCGTCTTCCTCGTCGAAATCCTGCACTGCGGGCATGGGCCGCTTGCCCACGGTGATTTTGAGCTGCACCTCGGTCTGATTACGGATCAGGGTGAACGCGGCCGGCCTGCCCGGCGGCAGCGCCGCGATCAGGTTGAGCATGCTTAAGGAATCCGAGACGGGTTTACCTTCCACTGCGAGCAGGATGTCGCCAGGCTTCACGCCCGCCTTGTCCGCCGGGCTGTTGCGCAACACGCCGGCAATCAACGCGCCATTGGTATTGGCCAGCTTGAACGATTCCGCCAATTCCTTGGAAAGATCCTGCGCTTCAACGCCGATCCAGCCACGAGTGACGCCGCCGCTCCTGATGATTTGCTCCAACACCTGCTTGGCGACGCTGGTGGGAATGGCAAAGCCGATGCCCAATGATCCGCCGGTACGCGAATAGATCGCGCTGTTGACGCCGATGAGGTTGCCGGAAGCGTCCACCAGCGCCCCGCCGGAATTGCCGGGATTGATCGCGGCGTCGGTCTGGATGAAGTTTTCAAAGGTGTTGATGCCGAGATGGTTGCGGCCGATGGCGCTTACGATGCCCATAGTCACGGTCTGCCCCACGCCAAAGGGATTGCCGATGGCCAGCACCACGTCGCCGACGCTCGCTTCTTCGGAACGGCCGAAGGTAATCGCCGGCAGGCTCTTCATGTCCACTTTCAACACCGCGAGGTCGGTCTCCGGGTCGGCGCCGACAATGCGCGCAGTAGTTTTTCTGCCGTCGGCCAGCAGGATTTCGATTTCCTCCGCGGCCCTCACCACGTGATGATTGGTGAGAATGTAGCCTTGCGGGCTGACGATTACCCCCGAGCCGAGGCTCGTGCTACGACGCTTTTCGTCGCCACGGTCGCCGAAGAAATGCCGGAATAACGGATCATCCATCAGCGGGTGGCGCGGCACGCGCACTTCCTTGCTGGTGAAAATGTTCACCACCGAGGGCATGGCTTTTTTCGCCGCGTCACTGTAGGAGTTGATTTTTTTCGTCGTGACGTCCGGCGCCGCTTCCCTGAACGACACTACGTTGCCGCCGCGCCAGCCGGCGGGCAGCAATTCCGGTTTAAGCGTGGTGACCACGAACACCACCGCCAGGCAGACGGTCGCGGTCTGGGCAAAGATCAGCCAAAGTTTGCGCATTTGCTGGGGTCGTGGGTTAAGTTAAGCGCGTAATTATCGCGCAAAAAGCTTCTTCATAAAAGGGAATACTTGGGCAAGCTTTGTTTTGCCGGAGAAGATTGCCGGCGCAGCATGCGGATACAGACTCCCGCTATGCTTGCAGTTGTTGAAATTGCTTCCTGAACTCCACCGGATTGGCAATGTAGGGGAATAGCTCCCTCGTTCCGCCGGTGCCGATGACGGTTATGGAGCCATACCCGAGGGTTCGCCCCCAGATGCCCTGATCCACACCTACGGACTCAACCTTCGAAAGGTTCATCTCAAGCGTGTGCCTGGAGATGAGCCCCACCTTGATGACGACGCGTTTGTTGGTGATGGCGAACTCGCTGGTGGCGCGGGCAATGAGTGGAGCAATAAAGAGCGTCAGCAGAGCCTTCAGCGAAACGAAGGTTATCCAGTGCAGCTTGGTTTCATAGACTATGTGTTCGTCCCTGATGAGGTTGCTTTCAATATACCCGGTCATTGTTGGTTTCCTTTCTTGTGCTGATGCGGCCTAACGGTCAAGGCCAGCGACCGCCATAGGCGGATCCGCTGGACCGCAGGATTAGAACCCATTGTGCTTACTTTCCACCTAGGATGGAGGAAGAAAGCGTTCCGAAGCATAAATGGGGTCAGAGTCAATTAACTTGTTAACCTGAAACAATTTTTGCCTCGCATTTTAACATTCGCCGTGCCCGGAGGCGACTTGCGTTTTTGTGTGCGCACACTTACTAAATATTTCGACAGGAGTTGTTGTAACTCACTAATTCAAAGTATTTTTTCCAGGCTCCTCCATCCTGTTTTAGCGTCAAGGGATTTAAGTTTCCTTTTCGATTCAGGTAAAATAATCGGATTTTTAGTCTCCGCGACAGGGAAGCGTTGAATGACCGATAGCAATCAGGTGGATCGCGGCAAACGGCGCTTTCTTATCGCCGCCACTACGGTAGCGGGAGGGGTGGCGACAGCCGCCGCCGCTGTTCCGTTCGTGGTGTCCATGCTGCCGAGCCAGCGGGCGCTCGCCATCGGCGCGCCAGTGGAAGTGGATATCGGCAAAATCGAGCCAGGCGCCAAGCTCGATTTAGAGTGGCAGGGCAAAGTAGTGTGGATTGTGAACCGCACCAAGGAAATGCTCCAGCTGCTGCCCAAGCTCAATGACAAGCTCGCCGACCCGGATTCCGAATCCTCAGAGCAGCCAGACTACTGCAAAAATTTGACGCGCTCGCTCAAACCGCAATACTTCATCGCAATCGGTCTATGCACCCATCTCGGCTGCTCGCCGACTTACCGCAAGGAAGTGAGGGCGCCCGATCTCGGCGCCGATTGGCCGGGCGGCTTTTTCTGTCCCTGTCATGGTTCGCGCTTTGACCTTGCGGGCCGTGTATTCAAGAACGTGCCCGCACCGACCAACCTGAGGATTCCCCCGCACCGCTATTTGAGCGATAACAAGATTCTCATCGGCGAAGACAACAAGGGGGCCTGACAATGACCAAAAAATTGACCGCGCTGCTCGGCTGGATTGACCAGCGTTTTCCGCTGACCGCCAACTGGAAAACGCATCTTTCCGAATATTACGCGCCAAAGAATTTCAACTTCTGGTATTTCTTCGGCTCGCTGGCGCTTTTGGTGCTGGTGCTGCAAATTGTCACCGGCATCTTCCTCACCATGAACTACAAGCCGGATGCGAATCTCGCGTTCGCTTCGGTGGAATACATCATGCGCGACGTGCCTTGGGGCTGGCTGATACGCTACATGCATTCCACCGGCGCCTCGATGTTCTTCGTAGTGGTGTACCTGCATATGTTCCGCGGCCTGCTTTACGGCTCCTACCGCAAGCCGCGCGAGCTCATCTGGATTTTCGGCATGCTGATTTATCTGTGCCTGATGGCGGAAGCGTTTTTCGGTTATCTGCTGCCTTGGGGGCAGATGTCGTTCTGGGGCGCGCAGGTGATCGTGAACCTGTTCGACGCGATTCCCCTGATCGGTCCCGACCTCGCACTGTGGATACGCGGTGACTATGCAGTGTCCGACGCGACGCTCAATCGCTTCTTCGCCTTTCACGTAATCGCTGTGCCGCTGGTGCTGCTGGGCCTGGTGGTGGCGCATTTGATTGCGCTGCACGAGGTGGGGTCGAACAACCCTGACGGCATCGAAATCAAAAAGAACAAGGATCCCAAAACCGGCATTCCGCTCGACGGCATTCCCTTCCATCCGTATTACACGGTAAAGGACATTTTTGGCGCGGTGGTGTTCCTGTTGGTGTTCTCGATCATCCTGTTCTTTGCTCCGGAGATGGGCGGCTATTTCCTGGAAGCCAACAACTTCATTCCCGCCAATCCGCTGCAGACGCCGGAGCATATCGCGCCATTGTGGTACTTCACAGCGTTTTACTCGGTTTTGCGCGCCACCACGGAAGATTTTATGTGGTTTCTCAGACTAGGATTGGTTGTTTACATGATCCTGGCGATCATCGGCGTAAAACAGAATCACTTTAAGTTCGCCATCGCCATCATCGGCGCGCTGATTTTTGTGGCGACGTTTGTGTTTGAAGCCAAAATCTGGGGCGTGGCGCTGATGGGGGCATCGGTGATGATTTTCATCTTGCTGCCCTGGCTCGACCAAAGCCCGGTGAAGTCGATCCGCTACCGCGGTGCGCTTTACAAAACGGCGCTAACGCTGTTCGTAATCAGCTTCCTGGTGCTGGGCTTTCTGGGCACGCAACCGGTGAACAGACTGTATACTATTATTGCGCAAATCTGCACCCTTATCTACTTCGCGTTCTTCCTGCTGATGCCCTGGTACACCAGATTTGACCGGACCAAACCGGAACCGGAAAGGGTGGGATAGCAATGAAAAAACTCCTGCTGACTTTAATGCTTGTCCCGGTTGCGGCCCTTGCTTCAAGCGATGCAAAGTACGACACCGCACCGGTCAACCAGCACGACAAGATTTCACTGCAGCGCGGCGCGCGTATTTTCGTCAACTACTGCGTGACCTGCCACAACGCGGCTTACATGCGCTACAACCGCTTGCAGGACCTGGGCCTCACCGAGCAACAGATCAAGGACAACCTGATGTTCGCGGTGGCGAAACGCGTGGGCGATACCATGACCGTGGCGATGGACAAGAGCGACGCCAAGGACTGGTTCGGCGCGCCGCCGCCGGATTTGTCGCTGATTGCCCGCGTGCGCGGCGCCGACTGGCTCTACACCTATTTGCGCAGTTTTTACCGCGACGACAGCACGCACACCGGCTGGAACAACACGGTATTTCCGCTGGTGGGCATGCCGCACGTGCTGCACGAATTGCAGGGCGTGCAGATGCTGAAGACGGAAGAAAAGACCGATTCACAGGGACACCAGCACGAGGATCACAAGCTGATACTGGAAAAGCCGGGCGCGCTCACGCCGCAGCAATACGACAGGCTGGTCGCGGACCTGGTGAATTATCTCGTGTACATGGCCGAGCCGGCGCGCAATTTCCGCGTGCAACTGGGCATGTTTGTGCTGATTTTCCTCGGCATCCTGTTCGTGCTCACCTACGCGTTGAAGAAGGAATTCTGGAAGGACGTTCATTAGAGCGTCCTTGGAGAGCCATGTGAATAACAACTCTAGCGGGCGGTAACAGCCATGATGACCTTATACTCCGGAACCACCTGTCTTTTCAGCCACCGCTGCCGCATCGTGCTTTTTGAAAAGGGCATGGATTTCCAGATAGTGGACGTGGACCTCTACAACATGCCTGAGGACCTGGCGGTGATGAACCCGTACAACCGGGTGCCGGTGCTGGTGGAGCGCGACCTGATTCTGTACGAAGCCAACATCATCAACGAATACATTGACGACCGTTTTCCCCATCCGCAGCTCATGCCGGCCGATCCGGTGATGCGTGCCCGCGCCCGCCTGTTCCTGTTCCGCTTCGAGCTCGAACTCTTCTCGCAAATCGAGACCATCGAGCACGGCAATCAAAAAACCGCCGACAAGGCGCGCTTGGTGATCTGTGACAATCTTACGCAGATCGCGCCGGTCTTCGCCAAGCATAAATACATGCTGGGTGATGAGTTTTCCATGCTCGATGTGGCGATTGCACCGCTGTTGTGGCGGCTCGACCATTACGACATTCAATTGGGCAAGCCCGCAGCGCCGCTTATGAAATACGCCGAGCGCTTGTTTAGCCGCCCCGCGTTCATCGATTCGCTGACGGCAGCCGAACGCGCCATGCGCAAATGAACCCCGCTGGTTACCTGCTATACTGTTTCGTGAGTGGCGAATGAAAAATATTTCCAGCAAACCTTATCTGATCCGCGCGCTCTGCGAATGGTGCGCCGACAGCGGACTTACGCCTTATCTTGCGGTGAAAGTGAACGAGCGCACACGCGTGCCGATGGAACACGTCAAAAACGGCGAAATCATCCTCAACATCAGCCTGAACGCGACGCGCAATCTCACCCTGGGCAATGATTTGATTCAATTCTCGGCGCGCTTTGACGGTGTTTCACGAGAGCTTTCCATTCCCCTGGATGCGGTGAACGGAGTTTTCGCCAAGGAAAACGGCCAGGGCCTGTTCTTCAATGACGCGCCTGCTGCAACCGAGCAGAAGACGGGCGAGGATAATCCTTCTCCCTCCACGCCTAACGGCAAACCGCGCCTGCAAGTCATCAAATAAAGCAGGCTTTCGTGGCCGGACGGCCTTGGTTCTGTTGCATCTTCGTTGCTGGGGCCCGCTCGAAGTTCTATAATCAACTTCCACTGCCGGCATAGCTCAGTTGGTAGAGCAGCTGATTTGTAATCAGTTGGTCGAGGGTTCGAATCCTTTTGCCGGCACCACTTTTTCTCTCTTAATAAAAATGCCTGACAAGCTGACCGAAAGCGCGCTGCACTACCACCGCTTCCCCACTCCCGGAAAAACCGAAGTCATCGCCACCAAGCCGCTTGCCACCCAGGCTGATCTAGCGCTCGCGGTGATGGACGCCAACGCTGAGCGCTTCGAGCAAGCCAGCCTGAAGCTCTAATATTAAGAACAGCAATGAAGATACACGAATATCAGGGAAAGGAAATCCTGAGGAAATACGGCGTCGCCACGCCGCGCGGCATCGCCTGCTTTTCGGTTGACGAGGCGGTAAAGGCGGCGCAGCAACTTGGCGGCAAAGTTTGGGTGGTAAAAGCACAGATCCACGCCGGCGGACGGGGAAAAGGCGGCGGCGTCAAAGTGGCAAAGTCGTTCGATGAAGTCAAACAATACGCGAGCCGGATTCTCGGCATGCGTCTGGTGACACACCAGACCGGGCCCGAGGGGCGCCTCGTCAAGCGCCTGCTGATTGAAGAAGGGGCCGACATCAGAAAAGAACTCTACGTCGGCATGGTGGTGGACCGCGGTACACAACGCGTGGTGCTGATGGCAAGCTCGGAAGGCGGCACTGAAATCGAGGAAGTCGCGGCCAAGATGCCGGAAAAAATCCATAAGGTGTTCATCGACCCGATACAGGGACTAATCGACAAAGACGCTGAAGAGATAGCGCGCAAAATTGGCGTTCCGGAAGCTGCTGTGGCGCGGGCGCGCGATTTTTTCAAAGGGCTATACAAGGCGTTTGACGAAACTGATGCTTCCCTTGCAGAAATCAATCCGTTGATCCTGGCCGGCGATAACCGCGTGCTGGCGCTGGATGCGAAAATGAATTTTGACGGCAACGCGCTCTACCGACATCCGGAGATCGTGGCGCTGCGCGATCTTGATGAAGAAGATCCAGCGGAAATCGAGGCGTCGACACATGATTTATCCTACATTTCCCTTGACGGCAATATCGGTTGCCTGGTGAACGGCGCGGGACTGGCGATGGCGACCATGGATATTGCCAAGCTCTACGGCGGCTCGCCCGCCAACTTTCTCGACGTCGGCGGCGGCGCCACCATCGAGAAAGTCACCGAAGCATTCAAGATTATGCTGAAAAATCCCAAAGTGAAGGCGATTCTAGTCAACATCTTCGGCGGGATAATGAAATGCGACGTAATCGCCGAAGGCATCGTCGCCGCTGTGAAACAGGCGCATCTTAACGTGCCGCTGGTGGTGCGGCTGGAAGGCACCAATGTGGACGTGGGCAAGAAAATCCTTGCCGAGTCGGGATTGCCCATCATCTCCGGCACCAACATGGCGGATGCCGCGCAAAAAGTTGTGGCTGCCGCGAATAAAAAGTGAACGAGTGAACAAGTGAACGAGTGGAAAGGCAAAACCAATTTCACCTCATTTACCGCGCACAGCGCGATTCACTTTTCACCCGTTGTTTCACAAAGGAAGTAAATAAATGGCAATCCTGATTAACAAGAACACGAGAGTGATGACCCAAGGCATTACCGGAAAGACCGGGCAATTCCACACCCGCATGTGCCGCGACTATGCTAACGGCAAAAACTGTTTTGTTGCCGGGGTGAATCCAAAGAAGCCCGGCGAGGATTTTGAGGGCATACTGATCTATGCCACCGTCAAGGAAGCGAAGGAAAAAACCGGGGCGATGGTTTCTGTCATTTATGTTCCGCCGCCGTTTGCCGCGGTAGCGATAGACGAAGCGGTGGAAGCCGATCTCGATCTGGTGATTTGCATCACTGAAGGCATACCGGTGCGCGACATGATTCGCACCCGCTACAGGATGCGCGGCAAGAAAACCGTTCTCATCGGCCCCAATTGCCCGGGCGTGATCACGCCGGATGAAATCAAGATCGGCATCATGCCGGGGCACATTCATAAAAAGGGCCGCGTCGGCGTGGTGTCTCGCTCCGGCACGCTGACTTATGAAGCAGTTGGCCAATTGATGGAGCAGGGCTTGGGGCAATCCACTTGTGTCGGCATCGGCGGCGATCCGGTGAACGGCCTCAAGCACATTGATGTCATGAAGATGTTCAATGAAGATCCGGATACCGACGCGGTAGTCATGGTGGGGGAAATCGGCGGCACCGACGAAGAAGACTGCGCGCGCTGGGTCAAGGCCAACATGCACAAGCCGGTGGTCGGTTTCATCGCCGGCGTTACCGCGCCGCCTGGAAAGCGCATGGGGCATACAGGCGCCATCATTTCCGGAGGCAAAGGAACCGCGCAGGAAAAGTTGGCCGTAATGGAGGGGTGTGGGATAAAAGTTACCCGCAATCCCGCCGAGATGGGAAAGTTGCTGAAGTCAGTGCTCTAAAGGTCAACTTTCGGTGGAGGCTAACATTTCGCGAAGCGCAATGTTATGCCGGAACCAAAAGCTTATGGTAATGGAGGGGTGTGGGATAAAAGTTACCCGCAATCCCGCCGAGATGGGAAAGTTGCTCAAGGCAGTGCTCTAAGTTTGTAATAGTTTTATTAACTGTTTCTGCTTGCTGCTACCGCAAGTCGCTGCAAGGCACAAAAATATTCGTATAATTTGACAATGTAGCTTGAACTAGTACGTAGGCATGAAAACTAGGTGCGGAATCAAAGTTTTGCATCGAGAGGAGTGTTGATGGCAGGAGATAAGCCCGTAGGCAATCGCTCGAAACAGCACAGCGTGCGCGCTACGCCCAAGGGTCGTATCGTCGATTCTGCCGCGCTGGCGGAAGTACAGGCGCTGCTCGGCAATGAATCGCGTAGCCGCGATTTGCTGATCGAGCATTTGCACAAATTCCAGGACCGCTACGGCCATATCTCGTCCCGTCACATTGTGGCGCTGGCTGCCGAGATGAGGCTCGCGACCACTGAAGTTTACGAGGTCGCGACGTTTTATCATCATTTCGATGTCGTCAAGGAAGGAGAAAACACACCGCCCGCGTTGACCGTCCGCGTGTGCGATTCGCTTTCCTGTGAATTGGTCGGCGCGCAGCAGTTGATCTCCGAACTCAAGCGCACCCTTGGTTCCGAAGTAAGAGTAATACCCGCGCCCTGCGTTGGACGTTGTGAGCAGGCGCCGGTGGCGGTGGTAGGGCAAAATCCGCTGGCGCACGCCACCATAAGCCAGGTGCAATCCGCGGTTAACGCCAAGGCAAGCAAATGTCCGGTCTCTTCCTACATCGGCTACGAAGAATACCGCGAACATGCCGGCTATCAGTTGCTGTTGGATTGCGTAAAAGGTGATCACGAAGTGGAATCGGTGATCAAGATCATGGAAGACTCAGGATTGCGCGGCCTGGGCGGCGCAGGCTTCCCCGCCGGTCGCAAGTGGCGCATCGTGAGAGGCGAACCCGCACCGCGCTTCATGGCGGTGAACATTGACGAAGGCGAGCCCGGCACGTTTAAAGACCGCTATTACCTGGAACGCGATCCGCATCGTTTCCTTGAAGGCATGCTGATTGCGGCGTGGGCGGTGGAGATTCACGAAATCTACATTTATCTGCGCGATGAATACGCCGGCTGCCGCGAGATTCTCACCAAAGAGCTCGCCAGCTTAACTGCAAATCCTCCGTGCCAACTGCCTAAAATGCATTTGCGGCGCGGTGCCGGCGCCTACATCTGCGGCGAAGAATCGGCGATGATTGAATCTATAGAAGGCAAGCGCGGCATGCCGCGGCTGCGTCCGCCCTATGTCGCCCAAGTGGGCTTATTTGGCAGGCCAACGCTTGAGCACAACATGGAAACGCTTTATTGGGTGCGCGACATTCTGGAAAAGGGCGCGGAGTGGTTTTCCTCGCACGGCCGCCACGGCCGCAAGGGTTTGCGCTCGTTCTCGGTATCCGGGCGCGTGCAAAAACCCGGCGTGCATCTCGCGCCTGCCGGCATCACTGTGCGCGAGCTGATAGACGAATATTGCGGCGGAATGCTGCCCGGCCATGAATTTTATGCTTATCTTCCGGGCGGCGCATCGGGCGGCATTCTGCCGGCGTCCATGGGCAATATTCCGATGGATTTCGATACTTTTAACGAGTATGGTTGCTTTATCGGCTCGGCGGCGGTGATTATTTTGTCAGACAAGGACCGCGCTGCGGCCGCGGCGCGCAACCTTATGAAATTTTTTTCCGAAGAATCGTGCGGACAATGCACACCCTGCCGTGTCGGCACCGTCAAGGCGTTGAAGCTCATGAACGCGCCAAAATGGAACCAGGCGCTGCTCGAAGAACTCTCAGTAGCCATGGCTGACGCCTCGATTTGCGGCTTGGGGCAGGCGGCGCCCAACCCGGTGCGCTGCGTGATGAAATACTTTCCGAACGAAATCGTGTGACAGGCGGCAGGAGAAACCCATGAATGCGCCGATGGAGCAGGCCGTCAAACCGGAAGTGGTGGTGTTCAAGCTGAACGGCAAAACCGTCAGCGGCTACAGCAACGAAATCCTGATTGAAATCGCCAAGCGCCATGGCGTGGAAATCCCGCATCTCTGTTACCAGAAAGGCATGCGCCCTGACGGCAACTGCCGCGCATGCATGGTGGAAATTAAGGGTGAGCGAATATTGGCGCCTTCCTGCTGCCGTAATCCGAAGAGCGGCATGGAGGTGTTTTCCGACAACGAACGTGCACGCGCGTCGCAAAAGATGGTGTTCGAGCTTTTGCTCTCCGACATGTCGGAAACATCCTATACCCTGAATTCCGAGCTCGATCTGTGGGCGAAAAAACTCAAGGTCGGAAAACCGCGCTTCAGCCCGCGGCAGCAACCGGCCGCCGATGTTTCGCACCCCGCCATTGCGGTGAATCTCGACGCCTGCATCCAGTGCACACGCTGCCTGCGTGCCTGCCGCGAAGAGCAGGTCAACGATGTCATCGGCTACGCGTTCCGCGGCGAGCATTCCAAGATCGTATTTGACCTCGATGACCCGATGGGCATCAGCACCTGCGTGGCATGCGGAGAATGCGTGCAAGCCTGTCCCACCGGCGCGCTTATGCCCGCCCGGGGCGTGGGCATGCTCAAGCCGGACAAGACCGTGGATTCGGTTTGTCCCTACTGCGGTGTCGGTTGCCAGCTCACCTACCATGTCAAGGACAACAAGATTCTTTACGTGCAAGGGCGCGACGGCCCGGCCAATCACGGCCGGCTGTGCGTGAAAGGCCGTTACGGTTTCGATTACGTAAGTCATAAACAGCGACTCACCAAGCCGCTGATTCGCCGGCCGGGTTTTCCCAAGTCCGCCAATTTCGTGATGGATCCGGAAGACGTGCTGAAAGTCTTCCGTGAAGCGAGTTGGGAGGAGGCGCTGGAGCTCGCAACAGGCAATTTGAAAAAAATCCGCGATGCCCAAGGCCCGCAGGCGCTTGCCGGCTTCGGTTCGGCCAAGGGCTCGAACGAAGAAGCATATCTGTTCCAGAAGCTGGTGCGCACCGGCTTCGGCAGCAATAATGTGGACCACTGCACGCGCCTGTGCCACGCCTCCAGTGTGGCGGCGCTGCTCGAAGGCATTGGCTCGGGCGCGGTGTCGAACCAGGTCAGCGACGTTCTGAAAGCGGAAGTGGTGTTCGTGATCGGGGCCAATCCGACAGTGAACCATCCGGTGGCGGCCACCTGGATCAAGAATGCGGTGAAAAAGGGCGTGAAGCTCATCGTTGCCGATCCGCGCGGCTCGGAACTCGCGCGTCACGCGGCTTACTTCCTGCAGTTCAAACCCGACACCGACGTGGCGCTGTTGAATGCCATGATGCACACCATCGTGCGTGAAGGGCTGGTGAACGAGGAGTTCATCAAGAACCGCACCAGCGGTTACGAGGAACTGAAGAAAAACGTTGAAGGCTACAGCCCTGAAGCTATGGCGCCGATTTGCGGTGTTCCCGCCGCAACGATCAAAGAGGTGGCAAGGCTTTACGCTACCTCGAAAGGATCGATGATCTTCTGGGGCATGGGCATTTCGCAGCATGTGCACGGCACCGACAATGCGCGTTGCCTGATCGCGCTCTCACTGCTCACCGGCCAGGTGGGGCGTCCGGGCACCGGGCTGCATCCCTTGCGTGGGCAGAACAATGTGCAGGGCGCCTCCGACTCCGGGCTGATTCCGATGGTATATCCCGATTATCAGCCTGTGGACAACGCAAGCGTGCGCGCCGCATTCGAGAAACTGTGGGGTACCAAACTCGATCCCAAGCCGGGCCTCACGGTGGTGGAAATCATGAACGCGGTGCACGCCGGGCAAATCCGTGGCATGTACATCATGGGTGAGAACCCCGCCATGTCCGACCCTGATCTCAGGCATGCGCGCGAAGCGCTGGCCGAACTCGAGTGGCTGGTGGTGCAGGACCTTTTCCTCACTGAAACTGCGTACCTCGCCGACGTCATCCTGCCGGCTTCGGCGTGGCCGGAGAAAACCGGCACGGTCACCAACACCGACCGTATGGTGCAGCTCGGCCGGCAGGCGCTGGATCTTCCGGGCGAGGCAAAACACGATCTATGGATCATCCAGGAAATCGCGCGGCGCATGGGGCTCAACTGGAATTACCCGGGGCCGAAGGACGTGTTCAATGAAATGCGCAAGGCGATGTCTTCGATCGCGGGGATTACCTGGGAACGGCTTGAGCGTGATAGCTCGGTAACTTATCCGTGCGAGCACGAAGGCGATCCCGGCGAGCCGGTAGTATTTACCGACCGCTTCCCGACAGCAAACGGCCGCGGGCGGTTTGTGCCGGCGGATATCATTCCCGCCAACGAGCGGCCGGACCGGGATTATCCTCTGGTGCTGATTACCGGGCGGCAGCTTGAGCACTGGCATACCGGCAGCATGACCCGCCGCGCTGGCGTGCTCGATGCGATTGAGCCCGAACCGGTGGCTTCACTCCATCCTTTGGATTTGGATGCCATCAGCGTGCAACCGGGGGAAGTGATTACCGTGGAATCCCGGCGCGGGGAAATTTCGCTCTATGCGCGCGCCGACGACGGCACGCCGCGCGGCGTGGTGTTTATTCCCTTCTGCTTCTACGAGGCAGCGGCGAATCTGCTGACCAATCCGGCGCTCGACCCTGTCGGCAAAATACCAGAATTCAAGTACTGTGCGGTCAGAGTAAAACGTGGTGGGAGGAAGCCCGAGCACGCAAGTTTTGGTGGCGGACAAGTGCTCGCCATATAATTCGCCAGTAATTCGACCCGGGTTGAGCCATTCCCGCCATTGCAACCCGGCTTACCGGGTAAACCAGAACATGCCCTGCAAGCCGTCTTAATCATAAGCGGATTAGGGAGGAAAACCGTTTTTCAAAGAAAGGGTAGATACATGCTGACGGACATCGAAATCGCTCAAAAAGCCAGGATGCAGCGCATTACCCAACTGGCAAAGGGAAAACTCGGGATAGACGAAGAACATCTCGAGCCTTATGGCCACTACAAGGCCAAGCTTTCCCTGGATTTTGTTGACAGTCTCGCCAATAAGCCTGACGGCAAGCTGATCCTGGTGACTGCCATTACTCCCACCCCCGCGGGCGAAGGCAAAACTACCACTACCGTGGGGCTGGGCGATGCCTTGAATCGAATCGGCATAAAAGCGGTGATTTGCCTGCGTGAGCCTTCTCTCGGCCCGGTGTTTGGCATGAAAGGCGGCGCTGCGGGCGGCGGCTACGCGCAAGTGGTGCCAATGGAGGATATCAATTTGCATTTCACCGGCGACTTCAACGCGATTGGTTTAGCCAACAATCTGCTTGCGGCGATGGTGGACAACCACATCCACCACGGCAACGCGCTGGGGCTGGACGTGCGGCGCATCACTTGGCGGCGAGTGGTGGACATGAATGACCGCGCGCTGCGCGATATCGTGATTTCGCTGGGGGGTACGGCCAACGGTTACCCGCGCCAGGACGGATTTGACATTGTGGTGGCTTCCGAAGTGATGGCGATATTCTGCCTTGCCACTTCGCTGAAGGACCTGAAAAACCGCTTGGGCAACATCGTGGTCGGCTATACGCGCGAGCAGAAGCCGGTCAGGGCGCGCGAGCTCAATGCCCATGGCGCGATGACGGTGCTGCTTAAGGACGCGCTAAAGCCCAATCTGGTGCAGACGCTGGAGAACAATCCGGCGTTCATCCATGGCGGCCCGTTCGCCAACATCGCCCACGGCTGCAACTCGGTGATCGCCACCAGGACCGCGCTCAAGCTCGCCGATTACGTGGTGACCGAAGCCGGGTTCGGCGCCGACCTCGGAGCGGAAAAGTTCATCGACATCAAGTGCCGCAAGGCGGGGCTTAGACCCGATGCGGTGGTGATCGTCGCCACCATCCGCGCCCTCAAGTACCACGGCGGGGTAGATCGCGCTGACTTCAACAAGGAAAACCTGGCGGCGCTGGAGAAGGGCATCGCCAATCTCGAGCGGCATGTCAACAACGTGCGCAATCACTATGGGTTGCCGTGCGTGGTGTCGATCAACCGCTTCAATTTCGATACGCTGGCCGAGATCGAGCTGCTCAAACAGAAGATGGCGCACCACGAGGCGCCGGTGATCCTCGCCACGCACTGGGCCGACGGCGGCAAGGGCGCCGAGGAGCTGGCGCGCACCGTGGTCAATCTCATCGATAACGTCCCCACCGACTTCAAGTATATCTACGATGACTCGCTGCCGCTGTGGGACAAGATGAAGGCGATTGCCACCAAGATTTACGGCGCGGCGGACATCGCGGCGGACGCCAAGGTGCGTGCGCAGATCAAGAAGCTGCAGGAGGATGGCTACGGGCACTACCCGATCTGCGTGGCGAAGACACAGTACTCGTTCTCTGCGGACGCTAGCGTACGCGGCGCGCCGACCGGGTACACCGTCAATGTCCGGGAAGTCCGTCTCGCTGCCGGTGCTGAATTCGTGGTGATGATTTGCGGCGACATCATGACCATGCCGGGACTGCCCAAGGTGCCTTCCGCGGAGAAAATCGATCTTGATGATGATGGCAAAGTGGTAGGGTTGTTCTGATCCAGTATAATTCTTCGCGTCAGTGCGGGCGGGACCCACCGGCTCTTTCCTTACGTGGCGGCGACGAGCGGCTCGCCGGTCAAGCGTGCCAGCGCAGAGCTAGTCTAGAGGCAGCTGGAAATCGAGGAGGAAACGCGAATCATGGAATTCCTGAACGAGCTGCAGACCGCCGCGTTCTGGACCGGGTTGCTGGCCATCATCTGGGTCAACATCATCCTGTCGGGGGACAACGCGGTGGTGATCGCGCTCGCGGCGCGCTCGCTGCCCGCACGCCAGCAGACACAGGCGGTGATCTGGGGCGCCGGCGCGGCGGTGGTACTGCGGATCATCCTCACCATTGTCGCGGTCGAATTGCTCAAGCTGCCCTGGCTCAAGTTGATCGGCGGCGCACTGTTGCTGTGGATCGCGGTCAAATTGCTGGTGCCCGAGGACGGCGGCGAAGGCGACGTCGAATCGAGCGACAATCTGTGGGCGGCGATCAAGACCATCCTCATCGCCGATCTGGTGATGAGTCTGGACAACGTGGTCGCCGTGGCGGCGGTGGCCAAAGGCAGCATCGTGCTGTTGATCCTCGGGCTGGCGATCAGCATCCCGCTGGTGGTCTTCGGCGCGACCATTCTGATGAAACTCATGGGGCGCTTCCCGGTGATCGTCACGATCGGGGCGGCGCTGATCGGCTATGTGGCCGGCGAAATGTTGGTGACCGACCTGGTCGTGGTCGAGTGGTTCACGGCCAACGCCCACTGGATGATTGACATCGAAGTTTTTTCGATACTCGGCGCCAAGCTCGAACTGTCGGGTGCCGGGCTGATCGGCGCAGCCATCATCGTCGCGGTTGGCAAGTGGATAGGGAAGCGGGCGGCGAAGGAAGAAGGCATGGTGGACCTGGCGGTCGAGGAACAAAAGACCAAGGCGCCGCATTGACCCTGCGAGCGCTGTCGGCCTCAAGATCTGAATAAATTATCGGGAGCGATGCGGATGTTGAAAATGCTTGTGCCGGTGGACGGTTCGGAATCCTCGAGCCGTGCGGTTGACCAACTGATCAAGAAGTTCGGTTGGTACAAGGACGGGGTGGAAATACACCTGCTCAACGTCCAGCACCCGTTTCCCGCGCATGTGGCCTCCCATCTCGGGCACGACCAGGTGCAGCAGTACCACCGGGAGCAAGGGCTCGCCGCCTTGGCGGACGCGCGCAAGAAACTCGATGCCGCGGGCATCAAGTACCACTACCATATCGGGATAGGCGACGAGGCCGAGGTCATCTGCAAGTATGCGAAGGAAAAGGGGGTTGTCCAGATCTTCATGGGCACACGCGGCCTGGGTTCGGTATCCGGCCTGCTCCTGGGGTCTGTCGCCACCAAGGTGATCCACCTGACGGATTTGCCGGTACTGCTGGTGAAGTGATCGCGGAATGGGCGCCTTCGCCGATTATTGACGGAAGTTAAGAGTTTTAATCTGATGATGTATTATGGGAGCTACTCTCATAAAGATGTAAACTGTTCCCGTAAAAACGCGTTTAAAAATTAATGGAATATCCCTGCTCACCAAAAGGAGATCAAACATGAAGATGGGTTTTAAACAATTCGCAATGACGGTATTCATTGGCTGCGCCATGGCCTTGGCCATGCCCGCAGTGGCCTGGGAGCCGACAAAGACTGTCGAGTTTATCGTGCCGGCGGGTACGGGCGGCGGTGCCGACCAGATGGCGCGGATGATTGACGGCATCGTCAAGAAGTACGGCCTGATGAAGGAGTCCATGGTGGTGATCAACAAGGGCGGCGGCGCCGGAGCGGAAGGGTTCCTGGATGTTAAAGACAGCAAGGGCGACCCGCATAAGATCATCATCACGCTGTCCAACTTGTTCACCACGCCGCTTGCGACCGGTGTTCCGTTCAACTGGAAGGACCTCACTCCTGTCTCGATGATGGCGCTCGATCAGTTCGTGCTGTGGGTGAACGCCGATACGCCCTATAAGACAGCCAAGGAATACATAGAGGCGGTCAAGGCCGCCGGCCCCGGCAAGTTCAAGATGGGCGGCACCGGCTCGAAGCAGGAGGACGAGATCATCACCGTGGCGGTAGAGAAGCAGACCGGCGCCAAGTTCACCTACATCTCCTACAAGGGCGGCGGCGAGGTAGCGGTGCAACTGGTCGGCAAGCACGTGGATTCCACAGTCAATAATCCCATCGAAGCGGTCGCTCAATGGCGCGGCGGCAAGCTGCGGCCGTTGTGTGTATTCGACAACCAGCGCATGCCGTACAAAAACAAGATCACGGAAACCATGTCCTGGTACGACATACCTACTTGCAAGAGTTCAGGCCTCGATGTCGAATACCTGATGCTGCGCGGCATCTTCATGGCGGGCGGTGTCACCGAGGAGCAGCGCAACTTCTACGTCGATATGCTGAAAAAAGTGCGCGCCACGCCGGAATGGAAGAATTTCATGGAACAGGGTGCCTTCAACCAGACGGCGCTGCAGGGAGACGACTACAAGGCCTGGGTGACGCAGGAAGAGAAGCGCCACTATCAACTGATGAAAGAAGCGGGTTTCCTCGCCCAATAAGTTAACAAAACGCTTTTATCCAAAGCGTTGTTTTGCCCACTACCGGCCCTCTTGGTCGGGAGTGCGGTTTGGAAATCGGCCATGGAAAACGATAACAACCGGTCAGCTGGATCCGTGAAAACCGTAGAGGTCTGGGTGGCGGCCATCGTGCTGCTGTTCGGCGCATTGGTGGTCTACGACAGCTTCCGACTCGGCGCGGGTTGGGGGAATAGCGGCCCGCAGACCGGATACTTCCCGTTTTACATCGGCCTGCTCATTTGCGTCTCCAGCGCGGTAAACCTAGTGCTCGCTCTGCGCGACCGGGCGGGCGGATCAAAGTCGTTTGTCTCGCGAGAGCAGCTCAAGCTGGTCATGGTGGTGCTGGTGCCGACCATCGTTTATGTCGGCCTAGTCCGCTACCTTGGCCTGTACCTGGCCTCGACCCTCTACATCGCCTATTTCATGTGGTGGCTGGGCAAGTATTCCTGGGTGAAGATCGTGCCGGTGTCGTTGGGGGTGAGCGTGGCCTTCTTTCTGATTTTCGAGACGTGGTTCAGGTTGCCCCTGCCCAAGGGTCCGCTTGAAGCCGCGCTCGGTCTGAACTAGCTGGATCGAGACACGGTGGAAGAAATTACTGCGCTGATGCACGGCTTCGGGGTCGCGCTGTCCCCGTTTAACCTGATGCTGATGCTGATCGGCGTGGTACTGGGCATCATCATCGGCGTGCTTCCCGGCCTGGGCGGCGCCAACGGCGTCGCCATCCTGCTGCCTCTCACGTTCACCATGGCGCAGCAGCCCGGCGGCACCACTTCGGCAATTATCCTGCTATCGTGCATCTACTGGGGGGCGCTGTTCGGCGGCGCCATCACCTCGATATTGTTCAACATTCCGGGCGAGCCGTGGTCGGTCGCCACAACGTTCGACGGCTATCCGCTGGGGCAGCATGGCAGGGCCGGAAACGCGCTGACTGCGGCATTTACCTCGTCATTCGTCGGTGCACTGTTCGCCGTGATCGTGATCACGTTCCTATCGCCGTTGGTGGCGAAGTTCGCGCTCGCTTTCGGGCCGCCGGAATATTTCTCGGTCTATTTGCTGACCTTCTGCGCCTTCGTCGGCATGAGCGGGGGGAATGCGTTCAAAACTATCGCCTCAATGATGATCGGTTTCGCGCTCGCCGCTGTCGGCCTGGACAGTGTCACAGGCCAGTTGCGCCTGACCTTCGGCTTCACCGACCTGCTCAAGGGATTCGACTTCCTGATCGCGGTCATCGGGCTGTTCGGCATCGGCGAGATACTGCTCACGCTCGAGGAAGGGCTTGCATTCAAGGGCACCAGCGCAAAACTCAATCCAAAGGTTGTGTTCCAGACCTGGAAAGAGCTGCCGAAGTACTGGGTCACCAGCCTGCGTTCGTGCATCGTCGGCTGTCTCATGGGAATCGTACCGGGCGGCGCCACCCCCGCCTCGTTCATGAGCTATGGCTTGGCGAAGCGGTTCTCGAAGGACGGCCACGAGTTCGGCACCGGCAAGATCGAGGGCGTGGTGGCGCCAGAGACGGCGGCCCATGCCGCCGGCACCTCGGCGCTGCTGCCGATGATCACGCTCGGCGTACCCGGCTCTCCGACCGCTGCGGTGCTGCTGGGCGGACTGCTGATTTGGGGCCTGCAACCGGGGCCGCTGCTGTTCATTGAGCAGAAGGACTTCGTCTGGGGCCTCATCGCCAGCATGTACATCGGCAACATCGCCGGGTTGCTGGTGGTGCTTACCTGTGTGCCGCTGTTCGCGGCGATTTTGCGCATTCCGTTCTCGATCATCGCGCCGGTGATCATGGTGATCTGCGCCATCGGCGCCTACACCGTGCATAACTCGATGTTCGACGTCTACCTAATGGTGGTGTTTGGCGTGCTCGGCTATGTGTTCAAGAAGCTGGATTACCCGCTCGCGCCCCTAGTGCTGGCGCTGGTGCTCGGCGATCGCGCCGAGGAGAACTTCCGCAACGCCATCAAGGGATCGCAGGGCGACATGACTGTGTTCTTTTCGAACGGCCTGGTCGGCAGTCTCACAGGGCTGTCTCTATTCCTATTGTTCTGGCCCCTGATTTCGATGTTGTGGCGCAAAATCCGCGCTGCGGGGAAAGCCGGCGGAATTACCTAGCGAGCATGGATTGACGGTTTAAAGAAACCTGTCACCGGCGAAGCCGGGTGGTGAAAAACCCCCGGCTTTTTCGTTTCCAGATCTTCCCGTGTTTTTTCAGCCGGCTCTGGGTTTCCGGCGACAATGCGGTGGCGATTGCGCTCGCGGCTCGCCACATCGCCGGAGAAATGCGGGTGAGCGCTCTCTTGTTGAGCGACTAAATATAGTACTTGCACCGGGGCGCAACAGGTGCATGGTTTAACACAACTCACGGCAGAGCTTGATTGCCGTTTAGTGCCGGATTAATGTTTGATTTCTTTAAATTTTATCGTTTAGTGGTCGCGCTTTACGATGCAAAAAAACGTATACTTTACAAATGAATATCGTAAAATGTGTAAACTAAAACTTAAAAGCTTGCCTACAATATAAAAATAATAAGGAGTTCAGGGATGAGAAAAACCGCATTTTGGAAGGCTGACTGGTTCCTCGGGCTCATTGTTGCGATCGTGCTGATTTTCGCCAGCGGCAGCGATCTTATCCAAAGCCTGGAGCGCAAGGCCTATGACCTCGCTGTCCAGGCGTCCTCGCGCAGCCCCAGCGACAAAGTGGCGGTGATTGCGATTGACGACCAGAGTATCGCCAACATCGGCCGCTGGCCGTGGTCGCGCGAAGTGCACGCGAAGATGATCGATCTCCTGGCTTCCGCCAAAGCCAAGGTGATCGGCAACACGGTATTTTTTTCCGAGCCGCAGATCGACCCCGGCCTCGTCTACATCAGCAAACTCAACCAGGTCCTCGCCAATTCCGGCATAAAAAACAATACCGATCCCTCGGTACAACAGGAGGTGTCGCAAATCGAGACGCTGCTCAAAGAAGCGGAGCAGAACTTGAACAGCGACCTTAAGCTTAGCGAGAGCATTGCGCAGGCGAACAACGTGCTGCTTGCCATGCTGTTCCAACTCGGCGAGCCGCGCGGCAAGCCGGACCAGCCGCTGCCGGAATTCGTAGAGAAGAACGGGCTTTCCAACGTCGAGGGTAAAGTCGCCGCGGTGTTCGATGGTTTGCTGCCTGACCCCACGACCTCGGCGCTGATTCCGCTTGCCGAATTCGGCAAGAATGCGCTGGCGAAAAACGCCGAGGAACGCTACCAGACCGGCGCGGAAATGGCGCAAGCGCTCAAGCAATGCATGGCAAGCTGGGAAACCGTGGACATCACGATCTGAGAGAGTGCGCATGAATTTGAGCAAGGCGCTGGAAGTCGCGACGGCCACCGATCCCGGAATGGTGCGCATGCTCAACGAGGACAGTATCGCGGCGGATGACGCAAGCGGATTTGTTATCCTCGCCGACGGCATGGGAGGGTATAATGCCGGTGAAGTGGCCAGCGGGATTGCCACCGCTATGCTCGGCGCCACGCTTAGACAGGCGCTGCAGACGACGGATCCGGGGCAGATCGAGCCGGCGAGCGGCGAGCCGATGGCGGTGAAAATGTTGAAAGAGCACATCGCCGGCGCCAACACCTCGATTTACCAGGCGGCAAAAAGCCAACCGCTGTATGCGGGCATGGGCACCACGCTGGTGGCAGGGCTGTTTTATGATAATCGCGTAAGCGTGGCGCACATCGGCGATTCGCGGCTGTACCGCCTGCGCGGAGAAGAATTCAAGCAGATCACACGGGATCATTCGCTGTTGCAGGAACAAATTGACTCCGGCATGATTACCGAGGAAATGGCGAAGCTGTCGCAGAACAAGAACCTGGTGACGCGCGCCCTGGGGATCGACCCCGAAGTCGAACCGGAGATTCATACTTACGAAGCGCTGCCGGGCGATATTTACTTGCTATGTTCGGACGGCTTGAGCGACATGGTGGAGGACGAAGAACTGCATCTGGCGTTGATGGGCCTGCAGGCGAATCTACCGCTCGCCTCGCAGCAGCTGGTGCAAATAGCCAACGACAACGGCGGGCGCGATAATGTGTCGGTGATTCTGGTACGGGTCTTGCGTGATTTCCCGGCCAAAGCCGACTGGTTGAACAAATTAATATCATGGTTTAAGTAAGAGAAGGCGGGAGATTATGGCGAAGTTGATTCTCAGTATGGACGGCTTAGTGTTGAAGGAGATTCCTCTTGCCAAGGAGCGCACGACCATAGGCCGCAAGCCGAGTAATGACGTCCAGATCGACAATTTGGCGGTCAGCGGCGAACATGCGGTCATCGTCACCATACTCAACGACTCGTTCCTCGAGGATCTCGGCAGCACCAACGGCACGCTGGTCAACGGCAATCTGGTCAAGAAGCATTTCCTCCAGAGCAACGATGTGATTGAGCTCGCCAAGTACAAGCTCAAATACGTGAACGAGCAATCCGCCCAGGCATCGGCTGAGGATTATGAAAAGACCATGGTGATTCGTGCCCCGGCCAAGCCCAAGGCACCGGAGCCGATGCCGGCGCCGGCAAACTTGCAGGCCACCCAGCAGCAAGCACTGGATACCGTCCCCGGCGCGGCCAAGGCTCCAGAAGCAAAGGAAACCAAACCTACCGCGCCCGAGGCCAAGCCGGCAGAATCCAAGTCTGCCGACCCCAAACCCGCAGAAGCCAAACCGGTCGAAGCCAAGCCCGCCGAACTCAAACTGGCGGAGCCAAAACCTGCGCCTGCCGCCGCCAAGCCGGTTGAGCCGCTGAAACCCGCGCCCGAGTTCAAGCCTGCGCCCGCCGCCGCACCCGCAACGCCGTCCAAACCGGTCCAGCTTGCCACGATTCAGATTCTCACCGGCCCGAGCGCGGGCAAGGAGCTGGATTTGACCAAGAGTCTCACCACCTTGGGCAAGCCGGGGGTGCAGGTGGCGGTGATTACACGCCGGCCGCAGGGGTATTTCATCACCCATGTGGA
Source organism: Burkholderiales bacterium (assembly GCA_035543335.1). Lineage (NCBI taxonomy): Bacteria > Pseudomonadati > Pseudomonadota > Betaproteobacteria > Burkholderiales > Burkholderiales bacterium. The sequence continues at coordinate 7,842 of DASZZH010000029.1, read as the reverse complement.
AGGTGTATCGTTTCCCGTGGTAAATGGCAAGACTCTGGATGCTCAGGCGCACCCCCTCAATGACCACAACATCATCGAACTGGGGGGCGTGAAAATGGAATTCTTTTACAAAACCGCCTGAGCTGCCAAAACCTGAATAGAGGGGGGCGGATGAGCGCAGCACGGCAGGACAGTGCAGCGCGGGGTGCAACGCAATCGCAGAAACCCGCGCTGGCGAAAAGTCGGGCTGGCGGATGAAGCGTTCACTCGTTCGTTTCTGCGCCCACTCTCGGGTCTGTTTGCCATCCCTTCCTGATTGTAGCGATTCACAAGCCCTCTTTTCCATGGCTGGAAAGGGAGCGGCGTGAATTTAAACCCGAATCTGAAAAAGCACGGGGTGCGCATCGGCATCGGGCTAGCGCTCACGCTGCGCTTCCTCGGCTACACGGCGAGGCCGAAGATCGGGGATTTCACTTTTGAGCTTAAGTTTATCGACCAGCTTGATGCCATCATTTATGATGCACGGCTCAGGCTCACCATGCCGCGCACGGTGGAGGAGCGCATCGTGATTATTGACATCGACGAAAAAAGCCTGGCCGAGGAAGGCCGCTGGCCATGGCGGCGCGATCGTCTGGCACTCCTCGTTGACAAGCTGTTCGACCGCTACGGTGCCGCAGTGGCGGGCTTTGACGTGGTGTTCGCCGAGCGGGACGAAAGCTCGGGCCTTAAGGTGCTCGAGAATCTCGCGCAGAAGCAGTTAAAGGACGTTCTACAGTTTCAGAATGCTCTGGCACAGTTCAAGCCGCAGCTTGAATACGACCGGATTTTCGCCGCCAGCCTGAAAAAACACCCGGTCATCCTCGGTTTTTATTTTTCCAACGATGAAGTCGCCGGCAAATACGCGGCGGTGAACAGCCTGCCGCCGCCAGTGCTGCCCGCCGGTACGTTCACGGGTAAAAGGATTAATTTTGTCTCGTGGAACGGCTACGGCGCGAACTTGGCAGAATTGCAGACTGCCGCTGCCGGCGCCGGAATGTTCAACCCCCTGACCGATTTCGACGGGGTGAACCGGCGCGTGACGATGCTCTCCGAAAACAAAGGTGCGTACTACGAGCCGCTCTCGCTCGCGGTGCTGCGCGTGCTGCACGGCAACCCCAAGGTCGAGCCCGACTACCCCGTGGAAAAAATTTGGAGCCCGGACTATTCCGGTCTCGAAGACATCCGGATCGGTCCGATCCGGATACCCGTGGACGAGAACGTCGCGGCGCTCGTGCCCTACCGCGGCCCGCAGGGGAGCTTCAAATACATTTCCGCGACTGATGTGCTAAATGACCGGGTGGACAACGCCGCCTTGAAGGACAAGATCGTCCTGGTCGGCACTACCGCCCCTGGGCTCAAAGACTTGCGCTCGACGCCGGTGGCCGGGGTGTATCCGGGTGTGGAAATCCACGCGAATCTCATTGCCGGCATGCTCGACGGCAACATCAAGCAAAGGCCGCCCTATGTGCTGGGCGTTGAAGTGGTGTTGCTGCTGTTGACCGGCGTGGCACTGGCGGTCTTGATGCCGCTGTTGAACCCGCTGCGCTCGCTGATTTTCACCCTTTGCGTGCTGATTTTTGTGGTCACTACCAACGTCATTGTCTGGCATTACGGCAACCTCGTGCTGCCGATGGCGAGCGGGCTGTTGCTGATCCTGTCGCTGTTCGCCCTCAACATGTCCTACGGCTATTTCGTGGAAACGCGCAGCAAGCGGCAATTCACCGAGCTGTTCGGCCAGTACGTGCCGCCGGAACTGGTGGACGAGATGAGCAAAGACCCGGAACGCTACAGCATGGAAGGCAGAAGCCAGGAGCTCACCGTATTGTTTTCCGATGTGCGCAACTTCACCTCGATTTCCGAGGGCCTGGAGCCGAAAGAACTCACGGCCTTCATTAATGAATATCTCACCTCGATGACCCGCGTCATCCGCTCGCATCTCGGCACGCTGGACAAATACATCGGCGATGCCATCATGGCGTTCTGGGGCGCGCCGGTGAACGATCCGGAGCATGCGCGCCACGCGGTGATTACCGCGCTGGAAATGCAGCAAACGGCCCAGCGATTGCGTGAGCAGTTCAAGCTGCGCGGCTGGCCTGAAATCCGCATCGGGGTCGGCATCAACACCGGCATCATGGTGGTGGGGGACATGGGTTCGGTGGTGCGCAAGGCCTACACCGTGATGGGCGATTCGGTGAACCTGGGCTCAAGGCTGGAAGGCCTGTGCAAGGAATACGGCGCGTGGATCATTCTGAGCGAAATGACCAAGAACGCGGTTCCCGGCATCGTTTACCGCGAGCTCGATCGGGTAAGGGTGAAAGGCAAGGATGACCCGGTAAGCATTTACCAGCCACTCGGCCTGGAAGGGCAGGTGGACAAGGCCGTGCTGGATGAACTGAATCTGGCCCAGCAAGCGCTGAAGCTTTATCGTGCACAGAACTGGGACATGGCGGAACTGCAGCTCATCAATCTGCAGAAAATAGGTTCAAATGCCACACTCTACGAACTGTTGTGGAGCGCATCAAATGGCTCCGCGCCCGCCGCCCGCCTGGAACGGCGTTTGGGTGTTTGAAACCAAATGAGGGAACCTAGAGTAGATTAGTTGGCGGAGCGGGGCTAAAATCAGCGAAAGTCACCCAGCTTGCCAGGATACGGTAAAACAGTTCATGAAACTTAAAATATTGGGTTGCAGTGGCGGCATAGGCGGGCAGTTGCATACCACCTCGATGCTGCTCGACAACGACATCCTGATCGATGCCGGCACCGGCGTGGGCGATCTCAGCATCAAGCAGCTTTCCCGTATTGATCATGTGTTTGTCTCACATTCACATCTGGATCATGTAGCCATGATCCCGTTTCTGGTGGACACGGTGGGCTGCATGCGCAGCAAGCCGATCGCGGTGCACGCGACGCAGGCCACGCTGGAAATCATCAGGCAGAATATCTTCAACTGGAAAATCTGGCCGGATTTTACCCATATTCCCAGCCCGGAAAAACCCTACCTGCGTTACCAAAGCATCTTTGTAGGCAAAACCATTGAGATGAAGGGTCGCAAGATCACGCCGTTGCCCGCCAATCACACGGTGCCAGCGGTGGGTTTTCACTTGAACAGCGGCAAGGGCAGCTTGGTGTTTACCGGCGATACCACCACCAATGACGAGTTGTGGGAGGCGGTGAACAAGATAAAAAACCTGCGCTACTTGATTATCGAGACCGCGTTTTGCAACCGCGAGCAAGATTTAGCGATCGCTTCCAAGCATCTGTGTCCGAGCATGCTGACGGAGGAGTTGGCGAAGCTGCACCGCCCGACGCAGATTTTCATCACCCATTTGAAACCCGGCGAAATCGAGCTCATCATGCGCGAGGTCGAAGAATACGCGGGCAAGTACAATCCTAAGATGCTGAAAAACAATCAGGTTTTTAAGTTTTAGGCGGATATCGCGCCGTGAAGAAATGAGGTTTGAGCCATGAGTACGGTATTTCAAGCAAAACCGACAACCCAGGACGTTCTCACCGAGAAGCTGAATTTCACTCGAAAACTGCAGGCGGCGACTAACAAGATTCACGCCACCAGCAATATCGACGAAATCATGCTGGAGGTGAGCCAGGACATTTGTTCCCTGTTCAACGCCGACCGTCTCACTATCTACACCATGAGCGAAGACAAAACGTACATCGTCTCCAAGGTGAAAACCGGCCTTAATTCGTTCAAGGATCTGAAGCTGCCGGTATCCGAGCGAAGCATTGCGGGTTATGTGGCGCTGGCCAAAAAGCGGGTCAACATCAAGGATGTTTACGACGACAGCGAGCTGAAGACGTTGAGCCCGCATTTGAACTTCCTCAAGGAGGTAGACAAGCGTACCGGCTATCGCACCAAGCAGATGCTGGTGACGCCGGTGATGGACGTCGGCAGCAACGATCTCATCGGCGTGGTGCAGATCATCAACAATAAGGCGGGTGTGCCGTTTCCACCGGTGATGGAAGAGGGTGTGACGCTGATTTCCGAGACGCTTGCCATTGCCCTCAAGCAGCGCCAGCAGCCGCTGCATAGGGTGCGCACCAAGTACGATTACCTGGTCGCGGACGCGGTGATTTCGGCGGAAGAATTCGAACTCGCAACCCGTTCGGCGCGCAGGAAAAGCATAGACATTGAAGATGTGCTCATCGACGAGTTTCAGGTGAAGCTGCCTTCGCTGGGGCAGTCCCTGTCGAAATTCTTCCAGGTGCCGTACGAGCCGTTCAAGCCCGACCGGATGAAGCCCGCAGACTTGCTCAAGAACATGAAACGCGATTTCGCTCAAAGCAGCCAGTGGGTGCCGATTGATGAAACGCCACAGGGGCTGGTGATACTCACGACCGATCCGGAGCGCGTCAAGGGTTCGCGGGTGGCGAACAATGTTTTTCCCAAGCACAAGCTGATTTACAAGGTGTGCACCAATCGCGAGTTCATCAGCACGCTGGATGCGTTTTACGGCGCCGGTGGCATGGATCCGACCTCGATAGGCGATCTGCTTTCGGGCATGGATGAGGGAAGCGAAGGCGGCGGAGAAAGCGCCTCAATGGATGAGGCCTCTGCCGCGGAGGACAACGAACTGGTCAAGCTCGTCAACAAAATCATCGTTGATGCCTACAACCAGGGCGCGTCCGATATTCATGTCGAGCCTTATCCGGGCAAACACAAGACGCTCGTCCGTTTCCGCAAGGACGGCACGCTGGTGCCTTACATCGAAGTTCCGCCGAGCTACCGCAACGCCCTGATCGCGCGAATCAAAATCATGTGCGACCTGGACATCTCGGAAAAGCGCAAGCCGCAGGACGGCAAGATCAAATTCAAGAAATTTGGTCCGCTCGACATCGAGCTGCGGGTCGCGACCATCCCCTCGCAGGGTGGAGTGGAGGATGTGGTGATGCGGATACTCGCCGCAGGCGAGCCGATTCCGCTGGAAAAACTCGGTTTAAGCGAGCGCAACCAGAAAAACTTGAAGGACTGCATCATCAAACCCTATGGGTTGTTCTTTGTGTGCGGCCCGACCGGTTCCGGCAAGACCACCACGCTGCACTCGGTGCTGGGCTATCTCAACACCCCGGAAACCAAGATCTGGACCGCGGAAGACCCGGTGGAAATCACCCAGAAAGGCCTGCGCCAGGTGCAAATGAATCCCAAGGCAGGGCTCAACTTCGCCACGGCGATGAGGGCTTTTTTGCGCGCCGATCCGGACATCATAATGGTCGGCGAGATGCGCGACAAGGAAACTGTCTCCATCGGCATCGAGGCGTCGTTAACCGGCCACCTGGTGTTTGCCACCTTGCACACCAACAGTGCGCCGGAGTCCATCGTCCGGCTGCTGGACATGGGCATGGACCCGTTCAACTTCGCCGACGCGCTGCTGGGAGTGCTGGCGCAGCGCCTGGCCAAGCAGCTCTGCTCCAAATGCAAGCGGGACTACGTTCCTGATCAGGACGAATTGAAAGCCCTGCTCACCGGATACTGCGAGGAGCTCAGGAATACCGAACAGTGGAAGAAAGACCCGAAAGGCGCGTACGAGCTGGTTTACAAGGAGTGGGTCAAATCCTTTGGCAATGACAAGGGGCAGTTTACCCTTTATCAGGCGGTGGGTTGCGAGGTGTGCAACGACACCGGCTATAAGGGCCGGGTCGGCTTGCACGAACTCTTGGTCGGCACCGATCCCATCAAGAAGCACATCCAGGAACATGCCCGGGTGGCGGAAGTGCTGGCGACGGCGCTCAACGAAGACATGCGCACCCTCAAGCAGGACGGCATCGAAAAAGTGCTGCAGGGCATCACCGATATTCACCAGGTCAGGGCGGTTTGCATCAAGTAACGCCCTGGATTTTACGGAGGAACGGCAGAGGGTGAAAGTGTTGACTTCTGATGATTTGCTGCAGCGGCTGGAAGAGCTAAACCGCGTCGGCGTATCCTTGTCCAAGGAAAAGGACATCAACCGCCTGCTGGAGAACATCCTGATCGCAGCGAAGAATATCGTCAACGCCGATGGCGGCACGCTGTACCGGATGGTGGACGAGCGCAATCTCAAGTTTGAGATCATCCGCACCGATTCTCTCAACATCACCATGGGCGGCACCACCGGGCTGGAAATTCCTTTCTACCCGGTCGCGCTCTACGACGGTGCCGGCAAACCCAACAATTCGATGGTGGTGGCTTATGCAGTGCTGCATGACCAAACCGTCAACATCGCCGACGCCTATTCCGAGCAGGGCTTCGATTTCACCGGCACCAAGAATTTCGACAAGAAAACCGGATACCGCTCGAAATCGTTTCTTACCATCCCGATGAAGAATCATGAGAACGAGATCATCGGCGTGCTGCAGCTTATCAATGCCAAGGACCGGGCGAGCGGCGAGATCATCGCTTTTTCCGCGACCGATCAGCAGCTGGCCGAGTCGCTGGCTTCGCAGGCTGCGATCGCGCTCACCAACCGCCTGCTGATCAGCCAGCTGGAGAACCTGTTTGAATCCTTTATCGGGCTCATCAACACCGCGATCGACGAGAAATCGCCCTATACCAGCGGCCATTGCGCGCGGGTTCCGGTGCTGACCATGATGATTGCGGGTGCTGTCAACAAAACCGAGACCGGTCCGCTCAAGAGTTTTCACATGAGCGAAAAAGACCACTACGAGCTCAAGATTGCGGGGCTTTTGCACGACTGCGGAAAGGTGACGACGCCGGTGCACGTGGTGGACAAAGCCACCAAGCTGGAGACCATTTACGACCGCATCAACCTGATAGACACGCGCTTCGAGGTGCTCAAGCGGGATGCCGAAATCGAGTTGCTGAAGGCAAAACAGCAGGCAGGAAAAGATCGTGATGCGATCACCAAACTCGAGACCGGATACCGCAGCCGCATCAAGCAGCTGGACCAAGACCGCGAATTCCTGCGCAAAACCAATATCGGTGGGGAATTCATGAATGAGGAGCTGCTGCAACGAGTAAGAAAGATCGCTGCCTATTCCTGGGCTGGCATTGATGGCAAGCAGGCGAATTTCCTCACCGATGACGAAGTGGAAAACCTGAGTATTGCCAGAGGCACGTTGACCGCGAAAGAGCGCGAGATCATCAATAACCATGTGGTGGTCACCATCAAGATGCTAGAAGCGCTGCCGTGGCCGAAGCACTTGCGCAAGGTGCCGGAATACGCCGGCGGCCACCACGAGCGCGTGGATGGCAAGGGTTATCCGCGTGGCCTAAAGCGCGAGCACCTGTCGATGCAGGCGCGCATCATGGGCATTGCCGATATTTTCGAGGCGCTCACCGCCAAGGACCGGCCGTACAAGGTGGGCAAGACGCTTACCGAATCGCTCAATATCCTGGGCAGGCTCAGGCTCGACGGCCACATTGACTCGGATCTCTTCGAGGTGTTCGTGCGGGAAAAAGTCTATCTCGAGTACGCCCGACAGTTTCTCGACCCGGCACAGATCGACGAAGTGGATGAGTCGAAAATCCCCGGCCACATGCCACTTAGCGCTGCATGACGCGCCTTCAGCTGACATAAATCGGTAGTTTCTGCCCGATCTTGCCAACACCGGCCCCGTACCGTATTTGGACATAAAGGCTTTTCAGGCCTGACAGCCTGGCATGCGATTTGCTCTAGTTATGACTGCAACAAGTTGTCGTGTTTTAGTCGTAAATTCTTAATAGGAGCTATTTTTATGAAACACCTGCAAAAAGGCTTTACCTTGATTGAGCTGATGATCGTGGTAGCGATCATTGGTATTTTGGCGGCGGTGGCGATTCCAGCCTACCAGGATTATACCGCGCGTGCCCAGGTCGCTGAAGCGGTGGAACTG